>JBKDAC010000001.1:0-9992 GCA_046316515.1 Sandaracinobacter sp.
GTCGGGGGATTTTGTTGCCGGCGGGGGGCTGGGCGGTTTGCGGGCGGTGGGGGTGGTGTTTGGGGCGTGGGCCGGCGGGCGGGGTGGGTAGGGTAGGAAGAAAGAAGCAGAGAAGAGGCCGGCGACGCCGGCCCGTCGGACACGCAACAAGGGCGGGGGATGACCCCCGCCCTTTTTCGTGCCGTCCGTGGAAACCGGCGGGTCCGGGAGTTAGCGCTGCGCGCTAATCCCGGCCGCCACTCAGCTTACGCTATGCGTAAGCTTCATTCCCGACGAATCCCATTTTCTGGATCCCCGCCTGCTGGGCCATCGCCATCACGCGGTTCACCGTTTCGTACTTCGCCAGCTGGTCGGGCTTCAGGCGAAGCTCGGGCTGGGACTCTGCGGGCTGTATCTGACCGACCTGGGTGAGGTAGGTGTTGAGCTGCTCAAGAGTCACTTCCTGGTCGTTCCAGTAGATGGTGTTCAGGAAGTCGATGTTGATCTGGTTGAAGTCGGGCTTGATGTCGTTGGGCAGGTTGGTTGGTGGCGGAAGATCGAGCTTCGTCGCGTGGGTCTGGATGGGGATGGTGATGATGAACATGATGAGGAGAACGAGCATGACGTCGATCAGCGGCGTCGTGTTCATTTCGCCCATCGGCTTGTCTTCACCACCAGCGGCTCCGACTGACATTCCCATGGTTCTGTTCCTTTAGCGCCTGACGACCGAGCCGGCGGGCGGTTCGGAAATGAAGCCGATCTTCTGATAGCCGGCCCGCTGCATGGCGAAGATGGCTCCGCCGACGCAGCGATACTCGGTTTGTGCGTCACCCCGGATATGGACTTCCGGCAACTCGATCTTGGCGCCGGCGGCCTTCATCCGTTCCACCTCAGCGAGGAGGTAGGTGCCACCCTTTTCCCGGAGCTGATCGTTCGATTCCATCTTCTGGAGGCCCCAGAAGATGTCGCAGTTCACGTCAACGCTAAGCGGCACGTTTTCGGGCTTCGTCGTGGTCGGGATGTTGATGACCTTCGGAAGCTCGACCGGCACCGTCTGGATGACGACGGGAACGGTGATGAGGAAGATGATGAGGAGAACGAGCATCACGTCCACGAGGGGCGTGGTGTTGATCTCGGACATCAGTCCGCCTTCTTCCTGTTCTCCCACATTCATTGCCATGGGTTGTTCCCCTTGCTGGCCTGAGCGTGCTTACTTGGCGGCCGGCTTGGCAGCGACGGGCGCGGCAGGCGCCGGGCGGGCCATGCGGGCACCAGAGAGCAGGTAGCCGTGCACGTCGGCAGCGAAGGTGTTCAGCTTTTCCATGATCGCCTTGTTGCGGCCGGCGAGGAAATTGTAGCCGAGCACGGCGGGCACGGCGACGGCGAGGCCGACGGCGGTCATGATGAGTGCTTCACCGACGGGGCCGGCGACCTTGTCGATCGAGGCCTGGCCGGCGATGCCGATATTGATGAGGGCACGATAGATCCCGATGACGGTGCCGAGCAGACCGATGAACGGTGCAGTGGCGCCGACCGAGGCGAGGAAGGACAGGCCCGAGTTGAGCTTGGTGGAGATGAGGCCAGCCGAACGGTTCAGCGTCATCGTCACCCACTCGTTCTGGTCGATCTGGTCGGTGAGCTTGCCTTCGTGGTGATCGAAGGCGCGCAGGCCGTCGTCGGCCAGTTGGCGGAAGGCCGAGCTCTTGTCGAGCTTGGCAGCGCCTTCCTTCAGGCTGCCGGCGGACCAGACCTTCTTTTCCACCTCGGTGGCTTCGGTCAGCATCTTGCGCTGTTCGAACCACTTGGTGAACATGATGTACCAGGAAACGACCGACATCAGCACCATGATGCCGAAGATGACCTGGGCGATGATACCGCCCTGCTCGAGTGCGGCCATCAGGCCATACGGGTTCTCAGTTGTGACAGCAGCCATTTGAAGTCCCTCTAGTCGAAATTGGTTTGATCGTGGGTTCGCGTGAATTCACCAGTCGGCCTTACCCTGCCCGAAGGCGGCGTCAGCGGCTTTCCTGCAATTGCCAGCGATAGTTGCGGTTGACGGTTTCCTCGACCGGCTGGCCGTTCTGGGTTGCCGGCTTGAAGCGCCAGCGCCGCTGGGCGATCTGGCAGGCACGCTCGTCGAGGCGGACGAAGCCGCTCGACTTGACGACGGAGCAGGAAGTCACCCGGCCGTCGGTTCCGATGGTCACGCGGACGCCGGTGACCCCTTCTTCCCCGGCACGCCGCGAGGCATCCGGATAATCGTCTTCGGTGACGGTGAAGGTGCGGGCAATCGGCTGCGCACGCGTGCTAGGCACGGACGGCGGGGGCGGCGGCGCCTGCGGCGCGACGCGCGGGGGGTCCGGCGTTGCAATGGTGCTCTGCGTGCTGATGGTCGGCGGCGGCGGCGCGCTCGTTTCAATGACGACGTCCGGCGGCGGCACGTAGGGCGGAATATCCTCGAGCTTGGGCGGCGGTGGCGGCGTTTCTTCCGGCGGCGGCGCCTGTTCCTCTATGATCACGGCCTCGAGCGGTCCGGTAATGACCTTCACCGCCTTGATGGCAAGGCCCGAGATGAGGGCGTAGCCAAGCAGGACGTGGAGCACTGCGACCGCAATGATCGAGTACCAGGTCCGATTGGAAATGCCTTCTTCCTGCAGATACGACATAGGCTGATTGCCACTCCCTCTCAGCTGCAGCCCATAAATGGACTGCCTGCCCAATTGTCCGGGCCCGGAAGGCCCGTCCCCGCGGTGCCCCCTTGCGCCGGTAGATCCCATTTCCGACCTCACCCCCCACAGGTGAACCGGCCCAGTCCCGCAGAACCTGCCCTTTGGCAGCGGCTGCATGCGTCGCCGGTAAAAATCGTTCGGTCCGAATCGGACACGCCCCCTTACCGGCACTGATTGCCGGCCCGCAACACGATATTGCCACAATCCCGACCTGTCTGCCGCGGCTCTGTCTGGCCGCACACCGGTTGTCCCCCACCGGCAGGCATGTGGTCGGGCTGCGGCGCGTGCGGCCCGGACTACCGAATTGATACCGTCCGCCCCTTTCAGCCGCAACCGCTTTTCGTGTAGCCAGGTCCGCACATGATCAGCTCTCATGCCCTTGTCCGCCCCGGCCTGCTTCGCAATCGGCTGTCGGACCTGCTTACGGCCCTGTTGCTTTTGGTGTCAGCCGCGCCTGTATCGGGGCAGCCAGCGCCGCCTGTTGCGGTGGCGCCCCAGATCGGGCCGCAGCCATCATGGACCGACTGGGCCGACCTTGCGCTGGCAAGCCCGCTGGTTCTGAGCGTGGTGACGAACGACATCGACCGCTTGTCGAAGCGCGATGCTCCTGACGTGCCGGCCGGCGAGGTGCGCGCGATCGTGCGGGCCGGGCTGACGGCAGCAATCCGGGCACCCGGCGTGCTGCCGGCAGAGGCAGCCTGGCGCTGGCAGGGGCCTGCCGATGCGAAGGGGCGGGCACCGATCCCAAGGGGGGCGCGGCTGCTGGTGTTCGGCGAACCGCTGACGGGGGGCAGCGATCCGGCGGTGCAGCCCCTGCGACTGACCGGGACGGCCGCCCAGCAACCCTGGAGCGCTGAGGGCGAGGGCGTTGTGCGCGACGTGCTGAAGCAGGCGCTGGGTGGCAAGCGTGCCATGCTGGTGACGGGGGTTCGCGACGGGTTCCGCAGCGAGGGCAATGTGCCCGGCGCGTCGGAAAGCCAGTTCTTCCTGGAGGCGAGTGACGGTCTGCCGCTGACACTGCTGGTCACCCGGGCGCCGGATGCCGCCCCGCAGGTGCGGGTGGCGACCGGCGACCTGGTGGACAGGGCCCAGCCGATCGCACCGCGGACGCTGGTGTGGCGGGGCCTTGCCTGCGGCATGCCGGCCGCGCTGCCGCCCGCGCTCGCCGGCAATGCCGGGCTGGCCGAGGATTATGCGCTGGCAAGACAGCAGATCGGCCCCTGCGGGCGCCGGTTGGCACCCGGCGGCAAGTTGCCGCCCAACTAAGTCAGCGGCAAGTTGCCGCTCAACCGAGTCGGCGGCGCACACCGCTGGGCTGAGCGTTAGTCGGACGAGAGCAGTATTCCGATTGCCCTGGCATCCGGATAGACGTCGGGCTTGCGCAGCCACACCGTCAGGCCGGTGACGCCTGGGCGGGCCGCGACCATGTCGAAGATTTCCTGTGCCAGGGTTTCCTGCAGGTTGAACCGGCGGGCTGCCACCAGCTGCTGGATGCCGGTGCGGATGAAATCATAGTTCCAGCTTGCTTCCCGCGTGTCGGTCTGCGGCCAGTGGGCGAGATCGAGCGTGACGCGCACGGTCGCCAGCAGGCGCTGCGGCGTGCCGACCTCGAAATCGTGGAAGCCGAGGTCGGCATCCACCACCAGATCCTCGAGGAGGATCTGGTGGCGGCGGGGAGTGAGCGCCGTGTGGCGACCTTCGGCCAGGGACGGGTCGGACAGGGGAATCACGGTCATTCGGGCACCATATAGGCGACGTCGCGTGGAAGCGCGAGGAAGCGTTGGCCGCCATCGACCACCAGTGTCTGGCCTGTGACGGTGGGGGTTTCGACGAGGTAGAGAAGGGCGCGCACGAGGTCCTGCACATCCACGCCGCGGCCCAGCGCGTTCAGTGCATGGGCCTGTTCGAAATTGGCGCGGCTCTGCGGGCCCGAGACCAGCGTGACGGCCGGCGCAATGGCGTTGACCCGAATGGCGGGCGCGAGCTTGCGCGCGGCAAGCTCGGTGGCGCCGGCGAGCCCCATCTTGGAGATTGTGTAGCTGAAGAAATCCGGGTTCGGGCTGCTGAGTTTGGCGTCGGAGAGGTTGACGACGAGGCCCGTGGCCCCCTGCGGCAGCCGGACCGCGAAGGCCTGCATCAGCAGAACGGGCGCCAGCAGATTGACGGCCATGTGCTGCTGCCAAAGCGCGAGATCGATGGCGCCGAGCTGGTCCTCGTGGAACAGCGAGGCGTTGTTGATGAGAAGGCGGGGCGGTTCCGGCAGCTGCGCGAAGATGGTGGCGGCTGCATCCCGATCGGCAAGATCGGCCTGCACGACCAGCGGGGCAGACGTGCCTTCGGCAGCCAGCTCTGCCGCCAGCGCATCGGCATCGGTGCGGCTTCTGTTGCAGTGGATGGCAACGCGGAAGCCACGCCGGGCCAGCGCACGGCTGAAGGCGGCGCCGATCCGCCTTGCGCCGCCTGTGACCAGCGCGAGCGGGGGCGTGCCGCCCGAAGCGGCGAATTCGGCAGGGAGCGGGGTGTTCGGTTGCGTCATGGGCGCGCTTTAGGGCCGGCGGTTTGCGTCCGCCAGAGGGGTGCGGCTAGATGCTGCGATGGCAATCCAATCCGCATCCAACGCCGCGCCCGCAACAGGGGCAGCCGGGAAAGAGCTGGTCGACAAATATGGCGAGGACCTGCTGGGCTTGCCCGAGCAGGCCGAGGACCTCACTCGCGAGCTCTATCACTGGCTGCGGGCGGACAGCCTGTCGGCGCTGGCGGCGATGGCCGCGGGTGTCGTCCTCTATGGCCTGTTCCTGTTCGCGCGCGGCCAGGCGCGGCGGCGGCTTCGGCGCGTCGCCGTGTTCGGCAGCTGGGGCTGGGTGGCGCTCAGGGTGGTTTCGCGCACGCGGAGTTTCTTCCTGCTGATGGTGTCGGCCCGGATCGTTGCCGCGCTGTTCGGGGCGCCGGGCACCTGGACCACGCTGATCGGCTTCCTGTTCACTGTTGTCGCGGCGGTGCAGGGTGCCTTCTGGGTGCGCGAGTTCCTGCTGGCGCTGGTGGAGCGCAAGGCCGGCGGCGAAGGGGCCGATTCCGAGATGGCCTCCGCGGTCGGCGTGCTGACCGTGATCATCAACGTCGTTGTGTGGGGGATCGCCGCGATCATCCTGCTCGACAATCTGGGGGTGAACGTGACGGGCCTGATGGCGGGCCTGGGGATCGGCGGCATCGCGATCGGCCTTGCCGCGCAGGGGATATTTTCGGATCTGTTTGCGGCGCTTTCGATCCTGCTGGACAAGCCCTTCAAGCGGGGGGACACGATCCAGGTAGGGCAGGGCGGATTCGTGGGCACGGTGGATCATATCGGGCTGAAGACGACGCGGTTCCGGGCGCTTTCGGGCGAGGTGATCGTGATGTCGAACGCCAATCTGCTGAACCAGCAGATCAACAATTTCGCCGACTATTCGCACCGCCGCGTCGTGCTGATGGTGGAGGTGATCTATCAGACGGACCCCGCTCTTCTGGCGCAGATCCCGGCCGAGATGGAGCGGATCGTGAACGGGGTGCCAAGGGCGCGGTTCGACCGGGCGCACCTGTTCCAGTTCGCGGCCTCGGCACTGGATTACGAGCTGGTGTTTGTGGTGGAGAGCGCCGAGCTGAAGGACATGTTCGATGCGCGGCAGGCGGTGATGATCGGCCTGGTGACGCGGTTCCGCGAGATGGGGGTGGATTTCGCCTTCCCTGCACAGACGAGCTATCTCGCCGGTCCCGATGGGCGCATCGTGCCCCCGCATCCGGTCGGCGGGGGGGCAGGGCGGCCTGCGGCGCTTGGCGGTGCACCGGCTGCGACCCATAAAGGCTGAAACCCAAGCGATCTGGCCGGTTGCGCAGCCGCCGCCGTGGCGGCATGGACAGGGCCGCAACCATGGGGAGAATGTTATGGGGCGCGGACTACCGCTGGCGGACTATCTGGCGCTGAAGGGCAAGGAGCTGGGCGTTTCGGACTGGATCGAGGTGTCGCAAGGCCGGATCGACCAGTTTGCCGAGACGACCGAGGACCGGCAGTTCATCCATATCGATCCGGAGGCGGCCAGGGCGACGCCGTTCGGCACCACGATCGCGCACGGCTATCTGACGCTCTCGCTGCTGTCGAAGATGGCCTATGATGCGATGCCCGGGATCGCGGGCGCAAAGATGGGCGTGAACTATGGCCTGAATTCCGTGCGATTCCTGGCGCCGGTGAAGAGTGGGAGCCGGGTTCGCGGGCATTTCACCATGAAGGATGTGACCGAGCGGTCGGCCGGGGTGATCCAGTCGACCGTGGAGGTGAAGGTGGAGATTGCGGGCGAGGACAAACCTGCGCTGGCGGCCGAGTGGGTGACGCTGAGTTATGTTTGATGTCGCTCACGGCAGTAGGCCTCCGCAGGGGCGGGCTTTCACCCGGCGCGCGGTCGCGCTTGCCGGTTCGGGCGAACCCGTTTTTGTCGCTCACGGCCGTAGGCCTCCGCGGGGGCAGGCTTTCGCCCGGCGCGCGGTCGCGCTTGTCGGTTCGGGCGAACCCGGTGTGGTTTGAGTATTGCAGAACATTTTGAAATCCTTTGGAGAATGACAATGCGTGATGCTGTTATCGTTTCGACTGCCCGCACGCCGCTGGGCAAGGCGCACCGGGGTGCGTTCAATGCGACCCTGACGCCGACATTGGCGGCCCATGCGCTGAAGGCGGCCGTGGAGCGGGCGAAGCTGGAAGGGCCCGAGATCGACGATGTGATCATGGGCTGCGAGCTGACTCAGGCTTCCGGCGGCGGGAACATTGCGCGCACGGCGCTGCTGCGGGCCGGGCTGCCGGTAACGGTGTCGGGGCAGACGATCGACCGGCAGTGTTCGTCGGGCCTGATGGCGATCGCGACGGCGGCCAAGCAGATCATCATCGATGGGATGCAGATCGCGGTGGGCGCGGGCGTCGATTCGCTGTCGACCGCGCAGAACGACAAGTTCCGGGCCGAGGGCGACCCCGAGCTGGTGGCGATGCACAAGGACATCTACATGCCGATGATCGACACCGCCGAAGTGGTGGCCAAGCGCTATGGCGTGAGTCGGGACCGCTGCGACGAATATGCCTACCAGTCGCAGATGCGGACTGCAGCCGCGCAGCAGGCCGGCAAGTTCGACGACGAGATCGTGCCAGTGACCGCCACCATGAATATGGTGAACAAGGAAACGAAGGAAGTCATCGAGCGGGTGGTGACCCTGACCAAGGACGAGGGCAACCGGCCGGAGACGACACTGGACGGGCTGAAGGGCCTGACTCCGGTGCGCGGGCCCGGCATGAACGTGACGGCGGGCAATGCGAGCCAGCTGTCGGACGGTGCCTCGGCCGCGGTTCTAATGGAGGCTGGCGAGGCGGCCCGTCGCGGTCTTGCCCCGCTTGGCCGCTATGTGGGGATGGCGGTGGCCGGCCTGGAGCCTGACGAGATGGGCATCGGGCCGATCTATGCCGTGCCCAAGCTGCTGAAACAGAATGGCCTGAGGATGGACGACATCGGGCTGTGGGAGCTGAACGAGGCGTTCGCCGTGCAGGTGCTGCATTCGGCCGATGTGCTGGGCATTCCGATGGACAGGCTGAACGTGAACGGTGGGGCGATCTCCATCGGGCACCCCTTCGGCATGTCGGGCGCGCGGCTGGTGGGCCATGCCCTGATCGAGGGCAAGCGGCGGGGCGTGAAGCATGTTGTCGTGACCATGTGCGTGGGCGGCGGCATGGGCGCTGCCGGGCTGTTCGAGGTTCTCTGACCCGCGTTGACCCGGTCCGTTTCCGCTGGGGGTTGGAACCGGACCGGGGCGTGCCTAACTTGTGAAGGGAGAGAGGTTACTGCCCTTCATTGACGGGCGCGTAGGGAAAGGACCCTTGATATGGCGACCAACGGCAAGACGATCACCGACCTGGCGGACGATGTGGCCGGCAAGACGAAGCGCGCCGCGAGTGCCGCGAAGGGCAAGGCTTCGGAAGTGATGGTGGACGTGAAGGGCGAGGCGGCCGAGATCTTCGAGAAGACGGGCACTGGTGCGAAGTCTGCAGCGTCGAGCGGCAAGGACATGGCGGCCGATGCGGTTGCCGGCCTGGCAGACGCGGCGCGACAGATGGCGGGCAAGCTGGACGATGGCAAGGCCGAGAGCGGAAACGCGAAGGCAGCCGAGATGGCGCGCAAGGCCGCGGACACGATGGAGAAGTTCTCCGGCAAGCTGCGCGAGAAGGACATCGAGGAGATTGCCGACGATGCCCGGACCGCGGTTCGGAACAACCCGGCGATTGCGGTGGGGGCGGCTGCCGTGATCGGCTTTGCGCTCGCGCGGTTCCTGAAGGGTTCCGGTGGCCGGGACGCCTGATCCTTCGATCGGGGATGCGGGCGACCGCGCGGCTGCCAAGGCGGCCCCGCACCGGTCGATCGTCGATTCCTTGTTCGAGCTGTTCGCGGATGCGGGCGGCCTGGTCCGGGTGGAGGCGGCGCTTGCGCGGGCGGAGACAGCGCAGAATCTGAAGGCGGTGGGTGCCCAGTCGGCAAAGATGGCGGCGGGCTTTGCGCTGCTGCTGATGGCGCTGATGTTCCTGACGGTCGCGACCGTTATCGGGATTGCGCATTTCATCGGCTATCTGCTGGCGTTGCTGCTGGTGACGGCGCTGTGCGTGGGCGGTGGGCTTGCCCTGCTGATTTCTGGCAAGAACCGGTTGGCCGGGCAGACGATCCTGCCCGAGCGGGTTCTGAACCGGATGGCGCGGGACCTGGACGTGATTGCCGAGCGGGCGCCGCTGCCGACTGTGCCGGTGCCGCCGGTTGAGCAGCCTGTTGACCTGGGAGCGGGCGCGAATGCGAGCTGATGAGATGCGACACCCGTCGGCAGCCAACATGGACGCCATGCGGCTGGAGGCCAATATGCGGCGTCAGCGGCTGGCCGGGAATGTGGAAGAACTGTCGTGGCGGATGCGGCCCTCGAACCTGGTGCAGGAAGCGAAGGACAGGGCCTGGGCGGAGGTGGATCGGGTGACGGACGAAGCATTGAGCATTGCCGAGGATCTGGTGACGGATGCGACCGACTGGGTGCGCGCGAATCGCGGGCTGGCGCTTGGCGGAACTGCGACGGCGCTGTTGAGCGCGGCGCTTGTCTGGTATGCGACGCGCCGGACCACGGTTCCGCTGTATGCGGCCTATGACATGGAGGATTCCCCGATGAGCGAGACCGACGAAACATTGGCCGCCAGGGCCTCGGGTGCCTGGGGCAAGGTGAAGGGCGAAGCCCACGACGCGCAGG
>JBKDAC010000002.1:0-3272 GCA_046316515.1 Sandaracinobacter sp.
ACATATCCTCGCCTTCGAAGGCGACAGCCACGTCGAATGGTTCGAAGGCAATTTCGAAATGTACGAAGCCGACAAACTCCGCCGCCTGGGGCCAGCGGCCGAACGCCCCCACCGGCTCAGCTACAAAAAGCTGACGCGGTAGGCGCCGCTCCGACTGGACAGCATGCTCGGGCACCTTAATGTGCCCGGCATGATGTTTGCGTCCCTGCTGCTTGTTGCCGCTTCGCCGACCGTGCCGCCAGCGGTTGCGCCTCCCGTCGAGATGCCCTTGCTGCACTCCGATAGCGGGGTGTTGAAGCTGAACCCGGCATGCGACGGTCTGGACATGTCGACTGTGGCTACAAGGCCCGCGTGTAACGAGGCGTTCAAGCGGCTTGAGCCCGCCGCGGTTGTGCCAATCGCACGGCGAACCCTTGCCGCCGACGGCGAAACCGCCCCACAGGTGATCGAGCTTCTTGAGTCCTCTGCGGCCGCGGGTGATCATCCCACACTGCACACGATGATCGGGGTCATCCTGTCGACGGGTCAGGTGATCCCGCCTGACTATTCGAAGGCAGTACGTCACTTCCGAAGGGCCGCAGATGCGGGAAATCCGCTTGCAGCCTTGTTTCTCGGACAAATGCTGCTCGAAGGGCGAGGGACCGACCGCAACATCCTGGAAGGCCTCGCCATGGCCCGGAAGGCCGCGTCACTTGGGGCGCCCAAGGGTGCAACGGATGTGGCGCTTATGTACTTCAGCGGTCAAATCCTGCCGAAGGACGAAACCCTGGGGCGGACGTGGATAGATGCGACAGCCGCCGCCGGCGACGAGGAGGCCAAGCGGATCAGGGCTCTCATAGCTGCTGGTGAATCCGCGCAAACAATGCAGGTCATGCCGGCAGCAAAGTCATCCGAAGTCGAAGTTGTTTCCTTCGGGCCGCTCTCGGCACCCCCGGTCCGATCGGATTACGGCTTCACCCGCGCGTTCGCTGCCGTTCACGACAAGGCCTTTAGCGATCCGGCGACCCTCGCATGGCTCGAGGCGAACTATCGGGAGCTGCCGACACCATTCCTGTTCGAGTTCTCCAGACGGCTTGCCGGGGTCGATCCGGCGCGTGCCAAGCGCATGCTGCATTTGGGTCAGATGCGCATGGCTTACGATGTTCTGCGTTGCTCCGACCCGAAGGCAGCTGCCCCCGCAACGGCAGCCTGGACTAACCTCGTGCTGGCTCAAGCCCAGTTCCTTACGCGCACACCGGTTTCAGACGAAATGCTGGACGAGATTCTCGAGCTCGAACAGGAGCTGTCGGCAGACCAGGACCCCTGGTGGGTCTGCTGGTCCGGGCTTTCGGCGATGGCCGTGGCCGCCATGCCGTCCGATATCAGACGTCTCAACCTCAAGCCAAGGTCGAACTGGCCGATGCTACGCGAGCAGTCCAGAACCTTGTTCACCGACGCCATGCGGAAACAGCAGCAGGGCGTGCCCAAACAGCCTTGATCGGCCGTACACCAGGTAATCCAGGCGAACCGAACTCGCCCGTCCGCCACTGCCGAAAGCCCTCCGAGCAAGCAGCATTGAAACAACGGGGTGCAGGGGTCTAAAGACCCTTGGCCGTCCCGGGCGGAGCCCGGGCCGCCGGAGGCACAGTGGACCAGTCCCTCACCGACGACCTCAAATCGCGCGACCGCGAGCGCTGGCTCTCCATCCTCTGGGCCCCCGCCGACGCGCGCCCCGCCCTCATTGCGCTCCACGCCCATGATCTCGAACAGCAGCGCGTCGTCGCCGAAGCCCGCGAGCCCATGCTTGCCGAAATCCGTCTCGCCTGGTGGCGCGAGCAGCTCGAGCTCCTCTCCGCCGGCAAGCTTGCCCCGCCCCAGCCGATCCTCCGCGCGCTCCGCCACGAAGCCCGCGCGCGAGGCGCAGACCTCACCGATCTCACCCGCATCGAGGAAGGCTTCCTCCCCCTCCTCACCGAAGGCCGGCTGGAGCCGCTGTCGATGGCGGCCGCGCGCGGCGGCCCGTTGTTCCGCGCGGCCGCCACCGTGATCGGCGGCCGTCCGCTCAGCAATTCCGAAGCTGCCGCCGCAACGCTCGCCGGCACCCGCTGGGCGCTCGCCCGGCTGTGGCGCGGCGGCTGGGGCCAGGCCGAGGCCCGGCTGTCCGCCATGGATCCCCCGCCCTTCCCCTCGGCGCCCTCCGGCCCGCTCCCCCCACCCTTGCGCGCCCTCGACCAGCTCGCAGCCGACGACTGGTCCCGCCTGGAAAAGGGCCGCCCGCTCGCCGTCCCGGCAAGCCCCGCCCGCCAGATCCGCATGGCACTGGCTGCGATTCGCAGCCGCTGACCGCCCGGTCGCAGCTCCACGCCCCTGGTTTCCCATGCGCTGCCGTCATGCTAGGCATGCAGCCAGGGTCGGGCCCGGGCGCCGTTCGCGGATGCCCGTTCAGGGGAAAGTCCGGCCCATGTTCTCCAGCCTGCCCGTCCGTCTCGTCGCCATTCTCTGCGCGCTCCTGATGCTGGGAGGCGGCGCCGCGCTCTGGCTCACATCGGGCAACGGCCGCGCCGACGCCACGACGACACCGCCGCCCGCCACCGCCCCATCTGCCGACCTTGCAGGCGCGGCCGACAGCCCACTGGCACCGCCCCCCGCGCGGCCCGCGAAAAGCAAGGAAGAACAGCGCTTTGCCCGCGCCGACAAGGATGATGACGGCCGCATCAACCAGGCAGAGTATCTGCAGCAGCGCCGCCGCAATTTCGAAAAGCTTGATGCCAACGGCGACGGCCGCCTGGCGTTCGAGGAATATGCGACCAGCGGAATCGCGAAGTTCCGCAAGGCCGATGCCGATGCCAACGGCCAGTTGCTGCCGGCCGAATTTGCGAGCACCGCCCCCAAACCCAAAAATCGACAGACGGCATCCGTCGAAACCTGCCGCTGTCCGCAGGACCGCATGGCCGCTTTGCCGGACGAGCCCCCACAGGATTAACCGCGCCTAAACGGCAGCCTTCAGGCGCAGCGGGCTTTCTGGCGCCTGTCACTTGATCCCTCTCTTATCGGTGACAAGTAGTTAACAGGAAAGGCTTTTCGATCATGGCAACTGCCACCCTCACCCGTGCCCTTCTCGCTGGCGCAACGCTGGTCGGCGCCACCCAGGCGCTGGCGGCCGAACCCTTCAGCGGCCCCTACATCGGCGCCGAAGCCGGTTGGCAGCAGGACAGGATCGCTTAAACGTCGGAACCGGTGGCACCGTCCTTCAAGGCAATGGCAATGACGACAATTTCGCCATCGGCGGGCAG
>JBKDAC010000003.1:0-3060 GCA_046316515.1 Sandaracinobacter sp.
CATCGGCGCGACCATGCTCTCGGGCAAGCGGATGCCAGCGAATGGCGCTCGAAACACTCTCTCCCAAACGAGCCGCAGCAGCACGACGGCTCAAGCCACCGTCGATCACCGCGACAACAGGATCACGCAAATCCTTGGAAAGCGCTCTCGACGAAGGACCGCGGCCTCTATCTCGGCCGTTGAAAGCAGATCGTGGAGGCCTTGCTGGACCTGCCCGAAATGTTCGGCCGCAAGCTCTGCCTGCTGGCGCATACCTTCGGCATCTATGGCGACGAAGGCGTGATCGGCACCATGATCGGTCGGTCCGACCTGATCCTCGAGGCCAATGATCCGGGTCTCTGGAGCAGCGGTCGGATCGTGACGGACATCGTGGACCAGGCCCGCGACTACTGGCCCGACACCCCATCCTGTGCGCCGAAATCCGGGCTGCGGTCACCACAAGGAAGGCAATCGTCGCCAAGGAAAACCGTGCGGCCCGGCCATCCATCACCGCGCGAGTGAGGCGCCGCCTGCGGATGTTGCGGACAAGGCTTTTCGGATAGCCGGCCGACTGATCGGTCAGGGCGGAGGCGCATCCGATCGACGCACGCGGACCCGGTCCACCATGCTTTTCACCCGCTTTCTGTCCACGAGCAGGATGAGGCCGGCATAGCTGACCACACCAAGCGGCACGCTGATCACAAGCCGCAACAGCGACGAGAGCCCATGCTGGACCAGTTGCGTGTCCACGCCGTACAGGATGATCGCCATGATGGTTGCGGCCAGCACGGGCCGCCCCAGCGGTATGACCAGCGTGCCGACGCTGCAGTCGAGGCGCCGCGCCAGAAACCAGGAGTGCAGCGCCACGGAAACGATGTTCCATGCAAGCCGTGCCCAGGCGATCGCCAGCAGTCCGTAGGGCGCCGCCAGAAGGAAGATCGCGATCGTGCCGGCCAGCGCGAAGATGCTCCAGCGGAGCATGAAGTTCACCGCGCCCTTTACCGTGAAGATGGCTCCGTTCAGTTCTGACACGCTCCACAACAGGGCCGAGACTGCGGAGATGCCCACCAAGGGGCCAGCCATTTCCCAGCCGCGGCCAAGCAGCACATCCACGAACGGGTTCGACAAGGTGGCCAGCCCGAAACAGACCGGCGCCAGCAGGATGAACATCGCGTGGAGGGAATCGCGGTGCGCGGCGGCAACCCGCACATTGTCGTTCTGGATCGAGGCGAGGATCGGAAAGGTCACCCGGCGGGCGTTCATCGCCACAGTCCGGATCGGCGTTGCCACGATTTGGCCGGCAATGGCGAACAGCCCCAGGTCCTTCGCCGACAGGCGGGTCGCAAGGATCGGGCGGTCGATATTGCCGGCAAGAAAGCCGATCATCGCCGTTGCCGTCACCGAGGCGCCGAAGCCCAGCATCGGCCGGATTGCGGCAAAGCTGAACTGCCGCCTTGGCAGCCAGCGCGCAGACACGAAGTTCATGACTGTCGGCACGATCGTCATCACGATCTGCTGCAGCACCAGCGCCTCGACCGTGTATCCGGCCAACGCCGCCAGCACCGCGGCTACCCCACCGGTTACCGCGCCGCCGATTTCCGAACTGGCAATTGCGGGAAAACGGAAACTGCGCTCCAGCAGCACCATCGGAATGCCCCTGGCGGCTGCAATCACGAACACGCCGGAGATCATCTCGACATAGCGGCCCAGCCGAGGCTCCTGAAAGCCGAGCGCTATCAGGTCCGAACCCAGGTAGATCAGAATCGAGATCAGCAGCCCTATGCCGACCGAAAACCAGAACACGCTGCACAGCTCGATCTCGCTGATCGTTTCGCGCTGGACCAGCGCCACCCGCAGTCCGAAGTCCGTGAACAGCTGCGCAAACAGCATGATGAAAAGGATCATCGCCGCAATGCCGAATTCGGCAGGCCCCATATAGCGGGACAGGATTGCAATAGTGGCAACGCCGACGAGCGCACGCCCGCCGCGGCTGAGAATCTGCGAAGCTGCACCGAACAATGCAGTGCGGCCCAGTCCAGCACGCGGTCCTGCAGCGGGCTCGTTCATGGCTGAACTGATGCCCGGCCTCGCGCAAACATCGTCAATCGAACAGGCTGGATACTGAGCTTTCGTCCGAAATACGCCGGATGGCCTCGCCCAACAGCGGCGCAATGGTCAGCACGCGAATCTTCTCTGCCTGCGCCACGGGCGGCGGCGCGAAGATGGAATCCGTGATCACCAGCTCCGTCAGCCGGGACCCTTCGACCCGCGCGACCGCCCCGCCCGACAGCACGCCGTGGCTCACATAGGCCACAACGCCCGCCGCTCCCGCTTCCATCAGCGCATGGGCCGCGTTGCACAGCGTGCCGGCGGAATCCACGATGTCATCGATCAGGATGCAGAAGCGCCCCTGCACATCCCCGATGATGTTCATCACCTCGCTCTCGCCCGGCCGCTCACGCCGCTTGTCCACGATCGCCAGCTGCGCATTGTCCAGCCGCCGCGCAAGCGCCCGCGCCCGCACCACACCACCGACATCCGGCGACACCACCATCATGTTCCCCACATGGTCGGGGTGCCGTGCCTGGATGTCGGCCGACATCACCGGCGCACCATAAAGATTGTCGGTCGGAATATCGAAGAAACCCTGGATCTGCCCGGCGTGCAGGTCGACAGAGAGCACCCGCGACGCGCCCGCCACCGTCATCAGGTTCGCCACCAGCTTCGCCGAGATCGGGGTGCGCGGCCCGGGCTTCCGGTCCTGCCGGGCATAGCCGAAATAGGGGATGACCGCCGTAATCCGCTTCGCGCTCGCCCGCCGCAGCGCATCGATGCAGATCAGAAGCTCCATCAGATTGTCGTTCGCCGGCGCAGAGGTCGACTGCAGGACGAACACATCCTCGCCCCGCACATTCTCGTGGATCTCGACGAAGATCTCCTCGTCGGCAAAGCGGCGGACAGAAGCCGACGTCAGCGGAATTTCCAGATAGCGCGCAACATCTTCCGCAAGCTTAGGATTGCTGTTGCCGGCAAGCAGTTTCATCACGACATCCCCTTGTGTCGCCCGCCTAGCCCAAGGCG
>JBKDAC010000004.1:0-3539 GCA_046316515.1 Sandaracinobacter sp.
GCGGCCGGCTTCAATGCCGCCTATCGCATCGATTCGGGCTATCGCACCGGGCACCATGGCGCGGCCGTTGCCCCACCGTCGGGCTTCGGCTTCTCGCCCCGCGCCTTTGCCCTGCCCGCCGGGCCCGGCGTGATCCTGAACGAAGGTGGGCTGAAGATCACCGCCGTCGCGGTTGACCACGCGCCCGTCGAGCGCGCTGTCGCCTACCGCTTCGACTATAAGGGCCGCTGCATCACCGTATCAGGTGACACGGCCCAGTCGGCCGCGCTGGCGGCACTGGCCGAGGAATGCGACCTGTTGGTGCACGAAGCGCTGCAGCCGCGGCTGACCCGCGTGCTGGGCGCGGCCGCCGACAAGGCCGGCAATGCCGGGCTCGCCAAGATTATGGCCGACATCGAGGATTATCACACCGCGCCCGAGCTCGCCGCCGAGACGGCCGCGAAGGCGGGGGTGAAGGCGCTGGCACTGACGCATATCGTGCCGCCGCTGCGCCTGCCCGGCCTTGAGGCCGCCTTCCTGGGCGACGCCCCCGACCGGTTCGATGGCAAGCTGTGGATCGCGTCGGACCGCGAGATCGTGAGCCTGCCGGCAAAGGGCGGGATGGAACGGGGCGTGTTGGGAGGGACGCGATGAAGAAACGCTGGATCCTGCTGGGCGCCGCCGTCGCGCTGGGGGCTGCCGGCACGCTCGCCTGGCAGCGCTACTGGTATTATACCCCCGGCTTGGTCTCGCGGGTGCGCGACCCTGTGCAGCCCACGCAGCAGGTGCGGTGGGCGCGGGGGCCGGAAACGGCCACCACGCCGGCCGCCCAGCGCCCGCCGAACATCATCCTGATCGTGGCCGACGACCTGGGCATCAACGACATATCCGCCTTTGGCGGGGTGATTGTGCCCACGCCCAACATCGACCGGCTGAAGACGGACGGCGCCAGCGTCGACAGCTTCTACACGGCCAACGCCACCTGCTCCCCCAGTCGCGCGGCGATGATGACGGGGCGTTATCCCACCCGCTTCGGCTTTGAGTTCACGGCCGTGCCGCCCATCTTTGCCAGGAACCTGAGTCATGGCGACGGGCTGGGCCCGCACAAGGCGATCTTCCATGCCGACCGCGTGGAGGGGATCATGCCCTATGCCGAAATGGGGGTGCCGACATCCGAGATCATGATCCCAGAAGTGCTGAAGGCCCGCGGCTATCACAGCCTGCACATCGGGAAATGGCACCTGGGCGAGGTCGATGGCCTGCGGCCCGAAAACCAGGGCTTTGACGAATCCCTCGCCATCCTGGCGGGCGGCGGCATGTTCGACGATCCCGATTCCCCGAACGTCGTGAACGCGAAGTTGCCATGGGATCCGATCGACCGCTTCCTGTGGGCAAACCTGCCCTTCGCGGTCCGATGGAACGGGGGGAAGCATTTCAGGCCCGATCGCTACATCACCGACTATTTCACGGACCAGGCGGTTGCCGCGATCGATGCCAACCGGAACCGGCCCTTCTTCCTGTATCTGGCCTATAACGCCCCGCACACGCCGCTGCAGGCGCTGAAGAGCGACTATGACAGGCTGGGCCACATCAAGGACCACCGCGACCGCGTCTATGCGGCCATGATCGTCGCGCTGGACCGCGGCGTGGGGCAGATCCAGGCCAAGCTGGAGAAGGAAGGGCTGGCCGACAACACGTTGATCCTGTTCACGTCGGACAATGGCGGGGCCTGGTATGTGGGGATGAACGACCTCAACAAGCCCTACCGCGGATGGAAGGCGACCTTCTTCGAAGGGGGCATTCGGGCCCCCCTGTTCGCCAAGTGGCCGGGGCGGATACCGGCGGGCACGCGGGTGGCGGGTGTCGGCACGCACATCGACTTCATGGCGACTGCGGCGGCGGCGTCCGGCGCGGCGCTGCCGACCGACCGCAAGCTCGATGGGGTGAATCTGCTCCCGAACCTGACGAGCGGAACGGCGATCCCACCCCGCGCCCTGTTCTGGCGCTCGGGCGACTATCGCGTTGTGCGCGACGGCGACTGGAAGCTGCAGGTCTCCGCCCGGCCCGACCGCGTCTGGTTGCACAATCTGGCCGATGATCCGACCGAGCAGCGCGACCTGTCAGCGGCCATGCCGGAGAAGGTGGCAGAGCTGCGCGCCCGGATCACGGCGCAGGCAGCCGAAATGCCGCCGCCCATGTGGCCCGCCCTTCTGGAGGGACCTGTCCGTATCGATGTGCCGCTGACGACGCCTTGGAAGGAGGGGCAGGAGCTTGTCTACTGGGCCAACTGAAGCCGGCCTCGTCCGCCTGCATGGCGCGCTGGGGTCGCCCTATTCGATGAAGATGCGCGCGCTGATGCGCTATCGGCGCATCCCGCACGCCTGGGTGCAGGACAATGCTGCGCGCACGGCCCTGTTCCCCAGGGTGAAGGCGCCCGTCATCCCTCTGATCGAGTTTCCTGACGGCACGGTCGAGAATGACAGCACCCACCTGACCCGGCTGCTGGAAGCCCGCCAGGCGGAACGCAGCGTGATTCCGGATGACCCCTGCATCGCCTTCCTGGCCCTGCTGATCGAGGATTTTGCCGACGAATGGCTGACCAAGGCCATGTTCGGCTATCGCTGGCTGGCGGAGGCCGACCAGGCACAGATGAGCCGCTGGCTGATGTTCGATGCCCTGCCCGGCACCGGCGCCGCCGCGCAGGAGGCAATGGCGCAGGCCTTCCGCGACCGGCAGGTGGGCCGCATGGGGCTGGTTGGGTGCACGGCCCAGAATTTCCCGCTGATTGAGGCCTCGACACGTGCCGTGCTGGCCGCGCTGGAAGCCCATGTGTCGGACGACATGTTCCTGTTCGGCACGCGTCCGTCCGAGGCGGAGTTCAGCCTGTTCGGGCAATTGTCGCAACTGGGCGTCGATCCGACGCCCCAGGCGTTGCTGCGGCGGGATTATCCGCTCGCCTATCGCTGGCTTGCCCATATCGACGATCTGTCGGGGGTTGATGGCAACTGGGGCGGGGCGCGGCCCGTGGTGCAGCCGATCCTGCGCGTGATCGGCGAAGTCTATCTGCCCTTCCTGGTCGCCAATGCCGCCGCCGTCGAGGCCGGGGCGCCGGAGGTGCAGGTGCAGGCCATGGGTCTGACGCTGGTGCAGCCGCCTTTCCGCTATCAGGCGAAATGCCTCGCCGCGCTTCGGGCGGCCTTTGCCGCCCTGACCCCCGACTGCGTCGGCGATATCCTGCCCCTGCTCGCGGCGACTGACTGCCTGCCCTATCTGGAGACCCGCACATGAGTGACGAGACCGGTGGAAAGAAGGGTCTGGACCGCCGCTCAGTGCTGATCGGTGGGGCCGTCGGCGCGGGCGCGGCCGGGGCCGTCGCCGTCGGCGCCCGCGAAGTGGAGAAGCGGGCGCGGCAGTTCATCACGCCCGAGGCGGTGGCCGACGGCCCGGCGCAGATCGGGGAGAGCTTTGCCGACAGCCGCCCGATCGACGTGACCAAGGAAAACTGGAAGCCCGGTGCGCCAAATGTCGTCGCCATCATCCTGGACGACGTGGGCTTCGCC
>JBKDAC010000005.1:0-4409 GCA_046316515.1 Sandaracinobacter sp.
GTGCACATGCTCGATCTTCAGGTCGGGGTATTTCTGGTTGATCAGCTTGCGGAAGGTCGTGCCCCGCTCATCGAGTGGCACATCGGCCAGCTTGGAAAAGCTCGCTTCCAGCGCGGCGAGGCCCTCAGCCGTCGTCTGCGGCCGCGGGAATTCCTCATGGTCCAACGCAACCGAGCCGTCCTCGTTGAACACCGTCACCAGCGACTTCGCGAAGCGGTTCTCGGCAATCGCAGCCGCCGCGCGCTTCTGGCTTTCCAGGCCCAACGCATCCACAGCCTCGCGGCTGATCCCTTCCATGCTGGCGATCGCATCGCCGCAGACGCCCTGGTGCGATTGCGGGTGGATCTTCTGCAGATGGGCATTGCCCGATCCCATCAGCATCGGCGCGATGCCGGCCGCCCGCTCTTCCTGTGCCATAGTGGTGGTCAGGCTCATCATCTCAGTGCCGCCGGCGACCACACAGTCTTCCATGCCGCTCATGATCTGCGCGGCGGCCAGGTTCACTGACGTGATGCCGCCGCCGCAGAAGCGGTCCAGCGTCATGCCCGACGAACGGATGTCATAGCCGGCATCCAGCGCCGCCATGCGACCGAGGTCGCCACCCTGCTTGCCCTTCTGGGTGCTGGTCGACCAGATCACGTCGTCGATGGTCACGGTGTCGAGCCCGTTGCGCTCCGCGATCGCCTTCAACACGGTGGCGGCCAGATGCTGCGGGTGCAGGTGGGAAACCGCGCCCTTGCCGGGCTTTCCCACCCCACGCGGGGTGCGGGCTGTATCGATGATATAGGCGTATGCCATGATGTGTCTCCTTCCCTGCCAGGGTTAGGCCTGCCGCGCCTGTGGCCTACTGTGCGAATCGCGAGGAATTGCATTGTGCCTGCGTCGGGCATGGAGGGGCGGAAGGAGAGCGATCCATGAAGGCAATGCGGCTGCGGCACCCGGCAGGGCCCGACAATCTGAAGCTCGAGGAGATGGCTGCCCCCGGCGACCCGGGCACCGGCGAGATCAAGGTGCGCCTGCGCGCCTCCAGCCTGAACTATCACGACTATATCGTGGTAATGGGTGGCATCCCGACGCCCGACGGGCGCATCCCGATGTCCGACGGCGCGGGCGAGGTGCTGGCCATAGGCCCGGGCGTGACCGACTACCAGGTGGGCGACGCTGTCGTCTCCACCTTCTTCCCCAACTGGCTGGACGGCCGGGCAATCCCGGGCGGATTCGCCGGCGTGCCCGGCGACGGGGCAGACGGCTATGCGGTCGAGGAGGTGGTCGCCCCCGGCACCGCCTTCACCCATCAACCCAAGGGCTATTCCCATGCCGAGGCTGCAACGCTCACCTGCGCCGGCCTCACCGCCTGGCGCGCGCTCGTCACCGAGGGCGGGCTGAAGGCCGGCGACACGGTCCTGGTACAGGGAACCGGCGGCGTTTCCATCTTCGCCTTACAGTTCGCCAAGATGTTCGGCGCCACCGTGATCGCCACCAGCAGCTCCGACGCCAAGCTCGAACGGCTGAAGGCCATGGGGGCCGATCATCTGATCAACTACAAGACCACCCCCAACTGGGGTGCCGAGGCCGCCAAGCTCACCGGGGGCGGCGTCGATCATGTGGTGGAAATCGGCGGGGCCGGCACGCTGCCCGAAAGCATCAACGCCGCGCGGATCGGCGGCCACATCAGCCTGATCGGCGTGCTCGCGGGCTATGCCGGCCCGGTGCCCACCATGCTGCTGATGGCCAAGCAGATCCGCCTGATCGGCATCACGGTCGGCACAAGGCGCGAACAGCTCGACATGATCCGCGCGATCGATGCCAATGGCCTGAAACCCGTGATCGACCGCCACTTCCCGCTCGCCGAACTCGGCACCGCCTTCCGCCACCAGGAATCGGGCACCCATTTCGGGAAGATCTGCGTGGATATCTGAAGGCTACCAGCTTTCGGACCAGGGTCGCAGGTCGAGCTCGTGGGTCCAGGCCGTACGCGGCTGGACGTGCAGCTGCCAATAGGCGTCCGCGATGGCGTCGGGCTGCAAAAGCCCATCGTCGGCCTTGCGGGCGTAGATCTCGGGGAAGGTGTCGCGGATGAAGGCGGTGTCGATCGCGCCGTCGATGATGCTGTGGGCGACATGGCTGTTCTGCGGCCCCAGCTCGCGGGCCA
The DNA here is from genome assembly GCA_046316515.1 of Sandaracinobacter sp. Lineage (GTDB taxonomy): Bacteria > Pseudomonadota > Alphaproteobacteria > Sphingomonadales > Sphingomonadaceae > Sandaracinobacteroides. The sequence goes on from JBKDAC010000005.1 coordinate 2,153, forward strand.
TTGATTGCGCCAGCGCGCGCACCGCGTGCTTGGCCCCCGCAAAGGCCGAAAACCCCGCCCCGCCCCGCACGCTCGCCGTCGCACCCGTGAACAGGATGGTGCCGGCCCCGCGCGGCACCATCACGCGGGCCGCCTCGCGCCCCGTCAGGAAGGCGGAAAAGGCCGCCATCTCCCACACCTTGCGATAGACCCGTGCCGTCGTCTCGCGGATTCCGAAGCGCACATTCGCTCCGATGTTGTGCACGGCCACCTCGATCGGCCCCACCTCGGCCTCGATCCGGTCCACCAGCGGGACCATCACCTCCTCCAGTCGCGCATCCGCTCCGAAGGCCACCGCCCGTCCGCCCGCCGCCGCGATCCCCCGCACCAGCGGCTCGAGGGCGTCGGCCGTCCGCCGCACCACGCAAGCGGTATAGCCCTCCCGCGCAAAGCGCCGCGCAATCGCCCCGCCCAGCGCATCGCCGGCGCCCACCACCAGCGCCACGCCGGCCATCAGATCTCGCCCTTCAGCGCCAGCTCCACGAAGTGCGTGCGGTCCTGCCCGAAGAACAGCCTGTCCCCTACAAGGAAGCTCGGCGCGCCGAACACCCCGGCGGCCACTGCGCCTTCCGTATTCGCCCGCAGCTCGTCCTTCACCGACTTGTCCTCGATCGCCGCCCCATAGGCCGCCGCATCCAGCCCCGCTGCCGAGATCACCCCGGCCAGCACGGCCAGATCACCCATGTCGCGGGCATCCCGCCACATGCCGGCGAACACCGCATCGGTATAGGCCTCGAACTCGCCCCGCCGCTTTGCCGCCACACAGCCGCGCATCATCGCGGTCGTGTTGATCGGAAACTTCGGGTTCATCGCAAACGCAGTCCCGTCCAGCTTCGCCCAGATCGCCATGTCATCCGCCATCCAGCGCCCCTTGGCGGCAATCGTGCCCGGCGGCGCATTGCCCGTGGACTTGAAGATCCCGCCCAGCAGGATCGGCACATGCTCCACCGTCGCCCCCGTCCGCGCCGCGATCTTCGGCAACCGATTCCACGCCAGATAGGCCGTCGGGCTCCCCACATCGAAAAGAAAGCGCACTTTCGCCATTGCCGGTCCTTTTCCTCAATGCTGCGCAGCAAAATCCTTCAGCATGTTCCGCGCAATCAGCAACTGCAGGATCTGCGTCGTCCCTTCGTAAATGCGGTACAGCCGGGCGTCGCGATAGAATCTCTCGGCCGCATATTCCTGCAGGTATCCGGCTCCGCCATGGATCTGCACGCAGCGGTCCACCACCCGCCCGCACATCTCCGACGCGAACATCTTCGCCGCTGAGGCCTCGATGGTGGTCCTGACCCCCTCGTCCGCCAGCCGGCAGGAGTCCGCGATCATGCACTCGGCCGCATAGATTTCCGCCCGGCTGTCGGCCAGCATTGCTTGGATCAGCTGGAAGCTCGAAATCGGCTCGCCGAACGCCTTGCGCTCCACCGCATAGGCCAGGGCCGTGTCCAGCGCCCGCTTCGCATAGCCCGTGGCCGCCGCCGCCACCGACAGCCGCCCATTGTCCAGGCTCCGCATTGCATGTTCGAACCCCTTGCCCTCCACGCCGCCCAGCAGGGCGTCGTCGCCCACATGCACATCCTCCAGGATGATATCGGCGATCTGTGCGCCCGATTGCCCCATCTTGCGGTCGGCCTTGCCGATCGTCAAGCCCGGCGTATCGGTCGGCAAGATGAAGGCCGACACATGCGCGTTGCGCGGCAGGTTCTCAGCGCTCGTCCGCGCCATGATAAGCGCAACCTCGGCCATCGGCGCATTGGTGATATAGCGCTTGGTGCCGTTCAGCACATAGCCGCCCGCCGTCCGCACTGCCCGCGCCTGCAGGGCGGCCGAATCCGATCCCGAATCCGGCTCTGTCAGCCCGAAGCTTGCGATGGCACCCGCCGCCAGCTGCGGCAGCCAGTGCGCCTTCTGCGCCTCCGTCCCGCCATTCTTCAGCGCCGAGGCAACCATCCCCACCCCGATGGAAATCGCCGAGCGATAGGCGGGCGCCGCATAGGCAAGGCGCCGGATCGTCTCCACATACTGCGACACGTTCATGCCCGCGCCGCCATGGCTTTCGGGAATGGTGATCCCGAACAGCCCCATGCTGCGCATCTCGTCCAGGATGGCCGCCGGCACGGTGTCGGTCTCCAGCACCTCTGTCTCGGCCGGAATCAGCCGGTCGCGCACATAGCGGTCCAGCTGGTCCACAAACGCCTCGAACGTTTCCGCGTCCATCCCG
>JBKDAC010000006.1:0-7769 GCA_046316515.1 Sandaracinobacter sp.
GATCACGCCCAGGGGCGACACTGAAGGCTTTGGCGACGCGGACATCGTGGTGGAGGCCGCGACCGAGAATGAAGGACTGAAGCAGAAGATCTTTGCCGGGCTGGTCGGGAAGCTGGCACCTGCCTGCGTGCTGGCAACGAACACCTCGTCAATCTCCATCACCATGCTCGGCGCCGCGACTGATCGGCCGGACCGGTTCGTTGGGCTGCATTTCTTCAACCCGGTGCCGGTGATGAAGCTGGTGGAAATCATCCCCGGCCTTGCGACCTCGGACGAGACGCGGGCTGCGGCGCGTGGCTGGATCGAGACGCTGGGCAAGACCGCGATCGTGTCGGAGGATTCGCCCAGCTTCATCGTGAACCGCGTGCTGTGCCCGATGCTGAACGAGGCGATCTTCGCCCTGGGCGAGGGCGTGGGGAGTGTGGTGGACATCGACACGGGGCTCAGGCTGGGGGCCAACCACCCGATGGGGCCGCTGACGCTGGCAGACTTCGTGGGGCTGGATACGCTGCATGCCATCATGCTGGTGATGCAGACGGCGACCGGCGACCCCAAGTACCGGCCGGCGCCGCTGCTGAGCAAATATGTGGAAGCAGGATGGTACGGCCGTAAGAGCGGGCGCGGCTTTTACGATTACAGCAGCGAGACGCCGGTTCCGACGCGCTGATTGACAGGCACGGCCGGGTGTGCGGATAGTCCGGGCTGATCCATTGGGAGACATACAATGCCCAAGCGCCTGATACCGCTCGCCTGCCTGCTGGCTGCCGGATGCGCCGGATCCGACGACGATCCGGCCAACCGGACCGTTTGGGTGACGGACGGGCCGCCGGTGAACTGCATCACCAAGAGCCAGGTGCGCACCTTCCGCGTGGTGGATGACCGCACGGTGGATTTCGAGCGCAACCGGAATGTCGGCTGGCGCAACGAGCTGCCGATGCGCTGCAATGGCCTGACCTTTGGCACCAAGTTCCGGGTGAACAGCCGGGGCAACCAGTTGTGCAACTTCGACAGCATCACGCCGGTGTCGATGATCCGCGGACCAAATCCGATGCGCTGCCAGCTGGGCCGGTTCCAGCCGATGAAGCGGGTGCCCGTTCCGGAGGCAGGGCCGGGGCAGGCGCCGGGGCAGCCTGCGCCGCGCCCGGCCGAGGGCTGATCCTGGGTTAGTCCTCGTCGATGATGCGCGGTGGGGCCTTGTCCTCCAGGTCGCGGGCGACCTTCGGGGTGCGCAGCAGCGCATCGATGCGGGCCGCCTCGGCATAGCTTTCGTCCACGCGGAAATGGACTTCGGCCGCATATTTGGTGTTCACGCGCCGGGCGAGCTCACCCTTCAGCTTCTTTGCGTGGGAATTCAGTGCGCGCAGCACCGCCTCCTGGTCGGCCGGCGTGGCGCCGACCGGCATGATGAAGGCGGTTGCGTGCCTGAGGTCGGGCGAGACGCGCACTTCGGAAACCGAGACGATGTGCCGTTCCAAAACATCGTCCCTGATGTCTCCGCGTGCCAGCACGTCGGCAAGGACGTGGCGCATGGCCTCGCCCACCTTCAGCGTGCGGACCGAGCGTCCATCCGGGGAAGCATTGCGCTGCTTCATAGCTGGCGAAGACGCTCCTCGACCTCGTAGGTTTCGATGACGTCACCTGGCGCGATGTCCTGGAAGTTCTCCAGGCCGATACCGCATTCATAGCCCTTCTCGACCTGCGTGACGTCGTCCTTGAACCGACGCAGAGAGGCGATGGAGCCGGTATAGGTGATGACATCGTCGCGCAGAACGCGGGCGCGAAGGTTCCGCTTGATATAGCCTTCGACGACCAGGCAGCCGGCGGCCTTGCCGAACTTGCCGGCCTGGAAGACTTCGCGGATCTCGGCGCGGCCGACGACATTCTCGAAATACTCCGGGCCCAGCTTGCCCGCCATCCCGGCCTTCACCTCGTCGATGAGGTCGTAGATGATGTCATAGTATTTCAGCGGGACGCCGGCCTGGTGGGCGGATTCCCGCGCCTTGGCGTTGGCCCGCACATTGAAGCCGATAATGACGGCGCCCGATGCCCGGGCCAGCGTCACGTCGGATTCGGTGATGGCACCGACGCCCGAGTGCAGGACACGGACCTTGATCTCGTCGGTCGACAGCTTGTTGAGTGCCGAGACGATGGCTTCGGTCGACCCATGCACATCGGCCTTCACGACCACCGGGAACTCGACCGCCTTCTTCTCGGCAAGCCCTGCGAACATGGATTCCAGGCTGGCCGGCGCTGACGTCGTCCGCTTGGTGAGCGCGACCTGCTGGCGATAGGCGGCGATTTCCCGGGCGCGTGCCTCGGTTTCCACCACCGACAGCATGTCGCCGGCCTGTGGCACGCCCGACAGGCCCAGCACCTCGACAGGTACCGAGGGGCCGGCTTCCTTCACGGTCTGGCCCTTGTCGTTCACCAGCGCGCGGACCTTGCCCCATTCGGTGCCAACGACGAAGATGTCGCCGCTGCGCAGGGTGCCGCGCTTCACCAGTACGGTTGCAAGCGGGCCGCGACCCTTGTCCAGCTTGGCTTCGACGACGGTGCCTTCGCCCATCCGGTCGGGATTGGCCGTCAGCTCCAGAATCTCGGCCTGCAGGAGAATCTTCTCCGCCAGCTCATCGAGGCCGGTGCGCTTCAGGGCAGAGACTTCGACGTCCTGCACTTCACCGCCCATGGCTTCCACCTGGATGTCGTGCTGCAGCAGCTCGGTGCGGACGCGGTTGGCGTCGGAGCCGGGCTTGTCCATCTTGTTGATGGCAACGATCATCGGGACACCGGCCGCCTTCACATGGGCGATGGCCTCGATCGTCTGCGGTTTGATGCCGTCGTCGCCGGCCACCACCAGCACCACGATGTCGGTGGCGCTGGCGCCGCGGGCGCGCATCTCGGTGAAAGCCTCGTGGCCTGGCGTGTCGAGGAAGCTGATCTTCCCGCCCGACTTCAGGGCCACCATGTAGGCGCCGATGTGCTGGGTTATGCCGCCGGCTTCGCCCGCCACCACGTCGGTGCCACGCAGCGCATCCAGCAGTGAGGTCTTGCCGTGGTCGACATGGCCCATGATGGTCACGACCGGCGGGCGCGCCTTCATGTCCTCGACCCGGTCTGCCTCGCCCTCGATACCGATTTCCACGTCGCTGTCCGACACACGCTTGATGATGTGGCCGAATTCCGTGACCAGCAGTTCGGCGGTGTCCTGGTCGATGCTGGCGTTGATCGTGGTGGGCATGCCCATCTTGAACAGCGCCTTCACCAGGTCGGCACCGCGCTCGGCCATGCGGTTGGCGAGTTCCTGCACGGTTATGACTTCGGGCACCTGCACCTCGCGCTGGGTGCGCGCCTGGGCAGCACCTCCGCCGCCATGGGCGGAGCGCTTCTGCTTTTCGTTGGCGCGACGCAGCGAGGCGAGCGAGCGTGAGCGGACGCCATCCTCGTCACCCAGCGCGCGGGTGATGGTGAGCTTGCCGGAGCGACGCTCGTCCTGCCGGCTGCGCGAGGGCTTGGCGGGTTCGGGCACGCGGCGCACGGGGCCACGGCCCGCCAGCGTTCCGCGGCGACGCTCTTCCTCGTCGTCCTCGGCCGTGGGTGTGGGCACGGGCGGGGCTTCGCCCGCGCGGCGCGCAGCCTCGGCGGCGCGGACGGCTTCCTCGGCGTCGGCCTTGGCCTTTTCCTCAAGGCGGCGGCGTTCGGCTTCGGCGGCTTCGACCTTTTCCCGCTCTTCGCGGATCCGGGCTTCCTCGGCGCGCTGCAGGCGCTCTTCCTCGGCCAGGCGGATCAGCAGCGTCTGCTTTTCGCGCGGGGTCAGCTTCGGGTTCTGCAGGGCCTTCTGCACTGCGGTCAGTTCCGGCTTCACCGGAACCGGCTTGGGGGCAGTGGCCGGCTTTGGCGCTTCGGCCATGGGCTCGGAGGCCGGCGCAGCCGCGGGGTCCGCCACGGGCGCGGGGGCAACCTCGGCCAAGGCTGCCTCTGCCACAGCCTCCTCAGCCGGGGCCGCTTCGGGCTCGGGCTTCGGGGCCGGGCGCGGCGGCTCGGGCTTCTGGATCGGCTCGTCCTTCACCACCACGAAGGGCGGCGGCGGCGCAACCGGCATCGACGGCGCCTCGGTGGGTGCGGGTGCAGGCGCAGGCGCGGCGACGGGCGCAGCCGCTGCCGCAGCAGCGGCTTCGGCCAGCTCGGCCACGCGTTCCGCCTCGATTTCGGCCGGGGTGGGGGCCGGATCGCCGGGCTTGCGGAACACGCGCGCCTTCTTGGTTTCGACCACGACCTTGTGCGTGCGCCCGTGGCTGAAGCTCTGCTTCACCTGGCTCACTTCCGTGGTGCGCTTGACGCCGAGTTGCGGCCTCAGGCCCAGCTTCGGCTTTTCCTCTTCGCTCATTCCCGTCCTTCGTCGTTCCGCCGGTCAGGATCTGCCCGTCCGTCGCCCATCATTTCACTGGTGCCCAGAAAGGCTGCCCAGCGCGCAACATCGGTTGCGATCCGCGCGGCTGCCTTGCCATCGATGACGCCTGAATGCACCATATTCTCACGCCCCAGCGCCCGAGACAAGGCATCGCGCCCTGCTGGAAGCCGGATCACATTCTTCATGTCGCCTTCGCCTGCGCGGAAAGCCTGGTTCAGTTTCGAAACCCCGTCCTCGGCCGCATCCGCTGCATGCAGCAGCAAATGGACCCGCCCCCCCCGGCACCACTCCTTCAGCTTGTCGGTGCCGAATACAAGGTGCCCGGCGCGATGCTCGAGACCCAGGCGATCAAGACTTCGCCTTTCCAGGCCCGTCGCGATGCGGTCGACGAGGTCGTCGGGCACGGTCACAGGGCCCTTGAAGGCACGCGCCAGCGCGCCCTTCAGCTTGCCTTTGGCCATCCCGGCATCCAGCACCGCCCTGTCAGCGACGATCCAGGCGCCCCGGCCGGGAAGCTTGGCGGCGAGATCCGGCCAGACGGCCAAATCCGGCCCCAGTGCCAGACGGATCAGCGACGCACGTTCCCCATGCGCACCTGTCAGGATGCACTTGCGCGCAGGCGCGCCGTCGCGGTCTTCGATTACCGCACTTGGGGTGTCATCGGAGGCTGTGCGCACAAGCGCCCTCCCTGACAGAGTGATGGGGCACCTGGTGCATCAGGACGCGGATTCCTCGTCTTCGAACCAGTGCTTGCGCGCGGCCATGATGATGGCGTTGCCGTCGTCGACCGAGATGCCAAACGAGGCCAGCAGACCCGGCTGGATCTCGCGCCGCTTGTCGCCCTTGCCGATCAGTTCGTCGGTCGACAGGTCGGCCAGGTCGTCGAGCGTCTTGATGCCCTTCGAGCCCAGACGCACCAGCATTTCCTCGGTCAGGCCGGGGATTTCCGCCAGCGCGTCTTCCACGCCAAGCGCCCGGCGGGCATCGCGATAGCCCTGCTCGCGCCGCTCCAGTGCCTCGACCGCGCGGTTCTGCAGCTCGGCGGCGATGTCTTCGTCCAGGCCCTCGATCGAGGCGATTTCCTCGGCCTCTACATAGGCGACTTCCTCGAGGCTGGTGAAGCCTTCGGCCACCAGCAGCTGGGCCAGCGTCTCGTCGAGCTCCAGCTCCTTCTCGAACAGCTCGGACCGTTCGATGAACTCCTTCTGGCGCTTCTCGCTGTCGGCAGCCTCGGTCCTGATGTCGATCGGGTGGCCGGTCCGCTGGCCGGCCAGGCGGACATTCTGGCCGCGGCGACCGATCGCCAGGCTGAGCTGATCGTCGGGAACCACCACCTCGATGCGGTTGTCTTCCTCGTCGATCACCACCTTGGCGACCTGGGCAGGCTGCAGCGCGTTGACGACGAAGGTCGCGGTGTCGGGCGACCAGGGGATGATATCGATCTTCTCGCCGGCCAGTTCCTGCACCACGGCCTGCACGCGGCTGCCGCGCATGCCGACGCAGGCGCCGACCGGGTCGATCGAGCTGTCGTGGGACAGAACGCCGATCTTGGCGCGGCTTCCGGGATCGCGGGCGCAGGCCTTGATCTCGATGACGCCGTCATAGATTTCCGGCACTTCCTGCGCGAACAGCTTCTTCATGAATTCGGGGTGCGCGCGGCTGCAGAAGATCTGGGGGCCGCGGTTTTCGCGGCGCACCAGGGTGATCAGGCTGCGCACGCGGTCGCCCACCCGCAGCACTTCGCGCGGGATCTGCTGGTCGCGGCGGATCACGCCTTCGGCACGGCCGAGATCGACCACGATGTGGCCGAATTCCACGCGCTTCACGACGCCGGTGATGATCTCGCCCTGGCGGTCCTTATATTCCTCATGCTGGCGCTCGCGCTCAGCATCGCGGACCTTGGTCACGATCACCTGCTTGGCGGCCTGGGCGGCGATCCGGCCGAACTCGATCGGGGGCAGGGGATCGACGATGAAATCGCCGATCTTCACGTCCGCCTCGCGCTCCTTGGCGTCGACCAGGCTGATCTGCTTGAAATAATCGTCGGGCTCTTCCACCACCTCGAGCACGCGCCACAGACGGAGGTCACCGCCGCGCGGGTCGATCTTGGCGCGGATGTCGTTCTCGGCGCCATAGCGGGCGCGGGCGGCGCGCTGGATCGCCTCTTCCATCGCCTCAATCACGATCATCCGGTCGATAGACTTCTCGCGCGCGACTGCATCCGCAATCGCGATAAGCTCGGCCTTGTTCGCAGCAATCGGGTTCATGTCTCTCGCCCTTAATTCCTGACGTCCGACTCGTCGTCGGCACTTTCTTCCTCGATCTCGTCCGCACCCTCTTCGCTGAGGAGGGCGCCTGTCTCGGCGATCAGCCGATCGGTGAGCAGCAGCTTGGCCGTCTTGATGCCGGCAAAGGGCAGGGTCACCGCGCCTTCGCCCTCGACCTCGATGCGGATGTCCTGGCCCGCAGTGCCCAGAAGCGGGCCCTGGAAGCGCTTGCGCTCGGCGCCGTTCATATGGATGCCCTGGGCAAGCTCCACCTTGGCGAGGTGGCCGACCCAGCGGCCAAAGTCCTTCAGCCGGGTGAGCGGCCGGTCGATGCCCGGCGAGGACACCTCAAGCATATACTCGCTGTCGATCGGGTCGACTTCGTCCAGCAAGGCAGAGATGCGGCGCGAGACCCGGGCGCAATCATCCACCTTCATCTGGCCCGTCGCCGGATCCTCCACCATAATCTGAAGCGTGAGCGACGGGCCCGCGATCAGCGCGACGCGCACGAGGTCGAACCCGGCGGTTTCCACCACCGGCTCGATCAGCGCAGTCAGCTCCTCGATCGTTGCCATTCCCACTCCCGGCAGCGGCGCGACGCCGGTGCTCAAAATCCATGCTTGCCCGACTCGGGCCAAAAGCCTTCCGGGCCCCGCGGCCCGTTGGCCGGAGGTTCCTGGAAAGACATGCCTGTCAGGAAGTGAGCGCTACATACGCCGAGTGCCCCGTGGCCGCAAGCCTTTGCGGGCGACCCCGGCCGACAATCCGCCCACGACACGCCATCGTGCCCGGTTGCCGCCTGCGCGCTTCCCCGGCATAGGCGCGGCAATCATGCAGCAGCTTGTCATCGCGCTTCCCAAAGGCCGGATTCTCGGCGAGGCCCTCCCCCTGCTGGGGGCGGCCGGCATTCATCCCGAGCCGGCGCTGTTCGACGAGGACAGCCGCGCGCTGCGCTTTGCCACCAACCGGGCGGACCTGTCGGTGATCCGGGTGCGCAGCTTCGATGTCGCGACCTTCGTGGCCTTCGGCGCGGCGCAGATCGGTGTGGTCGGCAACGACGTGCTGGCGGAGTTCGGCTATTTCGAGCTCTATTC
>JBKDAC010000007.1:0-3720 GCA_046316515.1 Sandaracinobacter sp.
ACACCTCCACATCAGCATCAACCAGAAAACAAGCCATTCAATCAAGCACCTCGGCGTCGCCTCGACATATGATCTCAACACACCCCCCCGGATCGACCCCACCCCCATCGTCGCCGACGGCGTGATGTACGCCACCTCCTCCTGGTCCGTCCTCCACGCCCTCGACGCGAAAACCGGCAAGGAGCTCTGGGTCCACGACCCCGCCGTCGACAAGGCCGTCGGCGTCGACGCCTGCTGCGACGTGGTCAACCGCGGCGTCGCCTTGCACGACGGCGTCCTCTTCCTCGGCGTCATCGACGGCCGCCTCCAGGCCATCAACGCCAAAACCGGCAAACCCATCTGGAGCGTGCAGACCGTCGACCGCTCCATGCCCTACACCATCACCGGCGCGCCGCGTGTCGTCCCTGCAAAGGCGCGCAAGGATGGCGTGAAGAACATGGTCCTCATCGGCAACGGCGGCGCCGAACTCGGCGTGCGCGGCTATCTCTCCGCCTACGACGTCGCCACAGGCAAGCTCGTCTGGCGCTTCTACACCGTCCCCAACCCCCAGATGAAGCCCGACGGCGCCGCCTCCGACGCCATCCTCGCCAGGCTCGCCAACCCCAGCTGGGGCAAGACCGGCCGCTGGACCAAGGATGGCGGCGGCGGCACCGTCTGGGATTCCATCGTCTACGACGAACCCAACAACCAGATCGTCTTCGGCGTCGGCAACGCAAGCCCCTGGAACGCCGCACTCCGCGACCCAGACGGCCCGAAAACACCAGGGGGCGGCGACAACCTCTTCGTCTCCTCGATCGTCGCCGTCAACGCCGATACCGGCACCTACAACTGGCACTATCAGACCACCCCGCGCGACAATTGGGACTACACCGCCACCCAAACCATCATCCTCGCCGATCTCCCGAACGGCCCCGACGGCGCGAAACAGCGCGTCGTCATGCAGGCCCCCAAGAACGGCTTCTTCTACGTCCTCGACGCAAAGTCCGGCAAGTTCCTGTCAGGCAAGAATTATGTTCCGCAAACCTGGACAACCGGCCTCGACAGCAACGGCCGCCCGATGGAAACGCCAACCGCCCGCCCCGTCAGCGGCTCTGCCATCCACTCGCCAGGCCCCCAGGGCGGCCACAACTGGCACCCCATGGCCTTCAACCCCGATCTCAACCTCGCCTACATCCCCGCGCAGGAACTGCCCCAGGGCTACGCCCCCAAGGCCGTCGCCGACGCCGCCACCAAGTGGAACACCGGCTTCAAGTTCGAGGATGGGCTCCCAGTCGACCCGCTCGATCCGGCAACCATGAAGGCCATGAAAGCCGCCTTCAAGGGCCGCCTCATCGCCTGGGACCCCATCGCCCAAAAGGCCCGCTGGTCCGTCGAGCTCCCCACACCCTCCAACGGCGGCGTCCTCTCCACCGCCGCCGGCCTCGTCTTCCAGGGCACCGTCGGCGGAGACCTCGTCGCCTATGATGCCGCCACCGGCAAGGACCTCTGGCGCCAGAACGTCAAGGGCGGGATCATGGCCCCCCCCGTCACCTACGAGATCGACGGCGAACAATATCTCTCCGTCGCCAGCGGCTGGGGCGGCGCCTATGCGCTCGCCGCCGGCTTCCTCTTCGATCAAGCCGTCCCCGCCGTCGTCGGCCGCGTCATCACCTTCAAGCTCGGCGCCAACGGCACCATCCCCGACCACAAACTCACCCCCATCGACGCCCGCCCCCAAACCCCCCGCTTCGGCACCCAGCCCCAACTCCAGGCCGGCCTCGTCGCCTACAGCCGCAACTGCATGGTCTGCCACGGCCCCATGGCCATCAGCTCCGGCGTCCTCCCCGACCTCCGCTGGAGCCCAACCACAGCCGACGCCGACGCCTGGAAAGCCGTCGTCCTCGATGGCCAACGCGCCTCCAACGGCATGGTCAGCTTCGCCAAACATATGTCCCCGGCCGATGCGGAGGCGGTCAGGGCATATGTGGTGCACCAGGCAAACGGGCCGGCTGTGGCTAGCGCAAAGCGCTAGTCCACAGACTCGGCCCGCGCCCGGCCGCCTGCCCCAGCGAAAGCTGGGGGCAAGGCGTGGGCAACCGCCCACGAACCCGTCCGACGCGCGGGCGTTCAGCCGGAGGCTGACCTTCGGTTGGCCCGCAAAAGGAATCCGTCGTCCCGGACTTGATCCGGGACCTCAGGACGCCAGCAGCGCCAACCGCCCCGCAAACCCCAAACCCAAGACAAGCCCGCAAGAGGCTCCGCCCCCTGCACCCCCGCAAGGGCCTACAGGCCCTTGACCCGCTTTTCCTGTCACCGCCCCAGCACGAACCCGTCGTCCTACAATAACTCCGTCGTCCCGGACTTGATCCGGGACCTCAGGCCGCCAACAGCACCAAACCCCGCAAAGCCTTGCCGCCGGAATCCCCGCCCGCTAGCGTCTCGATCCATCCAGCAAGGGGGCCATGCGTGCAGATCGCCGAGTATCTCGATCAAATCCGCCAACTCTACACCTCCGGCCATGCCACCGAACACAGCTACCGCCCGGCTCTCCACGCGCTGTTCCGGTCCATCGACCCCGCACTCGATGTCATCAACGAACCCAAGCAGTCCGAAGGCGGCATTCCCGATTTCATGTTCCAGCGGAACGGCATCCCCTTCGGCTGGGCCGAAGCGAAAGACATCGACAAGGATGTCATCCGCCTGAAAGGCTACTCGGTCGATCAGCGCAAACGCTACACCGCCGCCTACCCAAACCTCATCTACACCAACGGCGTCGACTTCGAATTCATCCGCGAAGGCGAACAGACCCACTACGTCTCCATCGCCGACTTCCTGATGGGCCTTCAGCCCCGGCCCGACCGTTTCGACGAACTCGCGCGCCAGCTTCGAAACTTCGCCGAGCAGAAGCCCATCAGCATCCGCTCGGCCGACAAGCTGGCCGCGATGATGGCCGCCAAGGCCGCCATCATCAAGGACGAGATCAGCCTCGCGCTGAAGGACCCGATCACAGGTTCGGGCCTCATCGGACAATTCAAAAGCTTTAAGGCCAACCTGCTGCCCAACCTCGAACCCGACGAGTTCGCCGACATCTACGCCGAAACCATCACCTACGGCATGTTCGCCGCCCGCTTCCACGACGACAATCTCGAGACCTTCAGCCGTCAGGAAGCCCTCGAAAAGCTCCCCGCCTCCAACCCCTTCCTGAAGGGCCTGTTCGAATACATCGCCGGTCCCAGCCTCCCCAAGCGCCTCACCTACATCGTCGACGATCTCGTCCAGGTCATGCGCGCCTCCGATCCGCATGCCCTGTTCCGCGATTTCGGCAAGTTCACCGCCCGCAACGACCCCTTCATCCACTTCTACGAAGACTTCCTCGCCGCCTACAACCCGGCCAAGCGCAAGAGCCGGGGCGTCTGGTACACCCCCGAACCCGTGGTGGATTTCATCGTCCGCGCGGTGGACGACGTCCTGAAGACGGAGTTCGGCCTCGCCGACGGTCTCGCCGACACGTCGAAGGTGACAGTCGATTGGGACACCGGCCAGAACGACCCGAAAACCGGCAAGCCCCGCACCGTGAAGAAAGAGGTCCACAAGGTCCAGATGTCCGTCGTCAGAACATTTGGCACAGGTTGCGGCGTAGCTTAGCGGAGTGCGGGCCTCGTCTGGGGGTTGATGTTAGGCGGCGAGCTTGCGGTGTTGCAAGCGCCGATGCTCGATAGTCTGTCGCTTGAGCCTTTCGCG
>JBKDAC010000008.1:0-10574 GCA_046316515.1 Sandaracinobacter sp.
GCCGACCGCCACTTCCTCATCCGCCCCCCCGCCGCGAGCCGGCTGTCGGCAATCGCCCTTGAAGGGCTTCTCGCCCCCCTCACCAGCCACCTGCCCGGCGCCATCCAGCCCGGCGAGATGGCAATTCGCGAGGAAGCCCGAAGCACCCTCCTTCCAACCGCCATCTTCGCCCGCTGGTCCAGCGAGGGCTGAACCGCCCACCTCAGTCGCCCGCGCCTTCTGCCTTGTCGCTCTCCAGCTTCCAGCGCATCCGGGCGCTCTGGCCGGTGCAGGCGAAGGGCACGCCGGCCTTCCGGGCGGGAAGCGTCTGCGCAGAAGCTGCGGCCGCCCCGCCAGTTGCCGCGGCGCACAGCACCGCGATCATCCGCCAGAAACGCAACATGGAAACCGCAGGGAAGCTCGTCTGCTGTCCAGTCAGGCACGCCCCGTCGCACATCACAAGCAACAGGCTCGCCCCAGCCGGGTTAACATGCCAGAAGACGGATGGATTCGGCCCTCGGGCCGCAAACCCTGTCGCCCATGTTCGGAGAATCCGGATGCCAAAGTCGTCGGCGCTGCTTCTGTTCGCGCCCGCCCTTCTTCCCGCCGCCCTTCTTCCCGCCGCCCTGCTCCTCGCGGCCCAGCCCGCCAACGCCCAGCTGAAGATGCTCGGCACCACGCCCGAGGTCCAGAATCCGCTCGCGCTGCCCCAGGTGCCGCCCATCGCCGAGGCACCGGTGGTGCGCTACTCGCTGATGATGTCCGCGTCCGACCAGAGCCTGGGCGACGACAAGTTCCAGCCCGAGATCGGCCAGGCCGGCAAGGATGTCATCTGGGTGCCGACCCCGGATACCCTGGTAAAGGCGATGCTGACCACGGCAGAGGTGAAGCCGATCGACATTGTCGTCGATCTCGGCTCGGGCGACGGCAAGATCGCGATCGCTGCCGCGCGCGACTTCGGCGCGCGGGCCCGGGGCGTCGAATACAACCCCGACATGGTGGCGCTCGCCCGGCGCAACGCCCAACGCGCGGGCGTTGCCGGCAAGGCCAGCTTCCAGCAGGGCGACATCTTCGAAACCGACTTCTCCGACGCCACCGTCATCACCATGTACCTGCTCCCCAGCCTGAACCTGAAGCTGAGGGACACGCTCATGAAGATGAAGCCCGGCACGCGCATCGTCAGCCACGCCTTCAACCTGGGCGAGTGGGAGCCCGAGCGCACCATCAGCACCGACGAGGCGACCGGCTATTTCTGGATCGTGCCCGCCAACATGGCCGGCCGCTGGGCGTTCGAGATCGGGGCCGAGCGGTTCGCAGCCGAGCTGGGCCAGCAGTTTCAGATGCTGACGCCGGCGCGCGGCGGACAGCTGAAGTATGGCCGCTTCCGCGGCACCGGCGTCACCTTCACCCGCGCCAACGGGCAGCAGCTGCAGGGCGAGCTGAAGGGCAACCAGATCGTCGGCAACGGCTGGGTCGCCACCCGCATCAAGCCCACCGGCTGAGCTTGGC
The DNA here is from genome assembly GCA_046316515.1 of Sandaracinobacter sp. Taxonomy (GTDB): domain Bacteria; phylum Pseudomonadota; class Alphaproteobacteria; order Sphingomonadales; family Sphingomonadaceae; genus Sandaracinobacteroides. The sequence continues at coordinate 1,489 of JBKDAC010000008.1, forward strand.
CCAAGACCCAGGCCCCGGGGGCCCCGGCCAACCGGCCCGGCGGCTCGGCACCATTGACGTTGCGCTGAGGATCGTCGGCCTCGTCATGGGTGCGGGCATCTTCCGCGTGCCGGCCGCTGTCGCGGCCGCCGCCGGGTCGGAATGGCAGGCGCTGGGCCTCTGGCTGCTGGGGGGCCTCGCTGCACTCACCGGTGCCCTGACCTATGCCGAGCTCGCGACGCGCTATCCGTCGATTGGGGGGGAGTTCCACTTCCTTCGGCTCGCCTGGGGCCCACGGGTCGCCGCCCTGTTCGTATGGGCACGGATCGCGGTGATGCAGACGGGTGCCATCGCCACCGTCGCCTTCGTGGCGGGTGACTATGCCGCAGAAGTCTGGCCGTCAGGACCATCCCCGGCTCTGTGGGCCGGAATTACCATCCTTGCCGTCACGCTGGCCAACATGGCCAGTCTTGAGGCCGGCCGGCGCGGCCAGCAGATCTTCGTCCTCGTCGAGCTTCTCGCCATTGCCGCCGTGATCGCGGCAGCCCTGGTGCTGGGGGCCACCGGCGCCTCGGCAACCCTGGAGGGCAGCGGGGGCCCGCCGCCGGGCACCGGCCTGGGGCTGGCGCTGGTCTTCATCATGCTCGCCTATGGCGGTTGGAACGAGGCGGCCTATCTGTCGGCCGAAACCCGTGACGGCCCGCGCGGGCTGGTGCGCGCGCTGGTGCTGGGCCTGGGCGGCGTCACTCTCCTCTATCTCGCCATCAATGCGGCCTTTCTGTTCACGCTGGGCCGCGCGGCGCTGGCGGGAACCCCGGCGCCTGCCACGCTGCTGCTGGGTGCCGCCTTTGGCCCCGGCGCTGCTGCGCTGGTCGGGGCAGCCGTCGTCGTGGCGGCGCTCTCCACCATGAACGCCACCATCATCACCGGCGCGCGCGCCATGTGCGCGGCGGGCCGGCAGGTCCCGGCGCTCAAGCCGCTGGGGCAGTGGGACCAGTCCCGCTCGGTCCCCCGCCCGGCCCTCGTCTTGCAGGCGCTCGTCGCGCTCGCGCTGACGGCCTATGGCGCCACCGCCCGCGACGGCTTCACGGCAATGGTCGCCTTCGGCGCGCCCGTCTTCTGGCTGTTCCTGGCGCTGACGGCCGCCACGCTGTTCCTGCTGCGCTGGCGCCATCCCCGGGCCCAGGGGTTCCGCGTGCCGCTTTACCCGGTCGTGCCGCTCATCTTCCTGGGGGTGTGCCTGGCGATGCTGTGGTCATCGGTCGATTATGCCCGCTTCCTGCTCGGCAGCTCCGACAATGGGCGCCTGGCCGGCATTCTGGGGCTCATCATCCTGGCAGCCGGCTTCCCGCTGATCCGCAAGGCGCGCTAGAGCTGCGAACCAGCCCCAGGCCTGCTCAGCCGCCGGCCTTGGGCAGGTTCTTCAGCCGCGTCATCTGCGCCTTGAAACGGGCGAGATCTGCGCCGCCCAGCTGCTGGGTGCCGCCGAACAGCTTCACGCTGCGCGGATCGACCGGCTTGCCGTTCTGCCACACCTCGTAATGCAGGTGCGGCCCGGTCGACAGGCCCGTCGAGCCGACCAGGCCTATGTTCTGCCCCTGCTCTACCCGCTGGCCGTTGCGCACGCCGATGCGGTGCATGTGGGCATAGCGGGTGCGCATGCCCTTGCCATGATCCAGCACCACGACATTGCCGTAACCGCCGCCCCAGCCCGAAAACACCACCGTGCCGCCGGCCGACGCCAGAATCGGCGTGCCGGTGCGGGCCGCAAAGTCGACACCCTGGTGCATCCGGCTATAGCCAAGCACCGGATGGAACCGCATCCCGAAGCCGGACGACAGCCGTGCACCGGCAACCGGGGTGCGGATCAGGCCTTTGCGGACAGCCTCGCCCGTCTGCCAAAAGAACTCGCCCTTTTTGCCCCAGCGCATCAGCGAGACGTTGGAACGGCCGTTCAGCAGCCCGGCATAGAGCAGCTCGCCCATCCGGGTCTCGCCGGTCTCGGCCCGGCGGTGCGCCACGATCATCTCGAACCGGTCGCGCCGGTTGACATCGCGGTGCACGTCCATCGCATAGCCAAGCTGGCGCATATACTCCGACACCACCTGCGCGGGCAGGCCGGCCGCGCGCGCCGCGCGCTCCAGCGAGGTGCCCACCACACCCGTCACCCGCAGCGGGGTGTCGTCGATGCGGATCGGAATGGCCTTCGCCTGCAGGATGCCGTCGGCAGACCGGCGGATTTGCATCTTCGTCTCGAAGGCTGCCCGGTACGCCACAAACTCCAGCGGCCGCGGCACCGACTTAGTTTCACGCCGGCCGAGCACCAGGTTCACAGATGTGCCCGGCATCACGCCGCGCCCGCCCACCACGCCCGAAACCAGGCGCCGCACAGCATCCAGATCCTCGCGGCCCACCCCCGATCGCCGTAGGGCGGATTCAAGCCCGCCGGAGCCCACATTTGCGGTCAATTCCACCCGGGGCCGCTCTGGCGCCTCGGCCAGCCGCCGCGCCAGAGGCGTTGGCCCAGCCTGGCGAACCGTCGGGCTCCCCAGGGCCAGCGGCCCCAAGCCACCGTTGCGGCTTTCCGCCTCCAGGGTGGCGGACCGTTGCTGCGGGCCCGCCGCGATCAGCAGCGGCACATTGCTGCCCAATGCAAGGCCGGCAGCCACCAGCGCCGTCAATGTGGCAAGGCCGCGCCACCAACGGCCCGACCCGATGCTGTCGCCAAGGTCGACAACCAGTTCGGCATCAGCAAGGTGCAGGGCCGTGCGCTGCAGCAGCTCGCCAGGCTTTACACGAGGCAGGCGGGCCAGATCGCGCGGCAGGCCGGCCGGTAACAGGCGCGCGCGCAGCGCAACAGCGGTGTCAGCCAGGCCGTTGCTGCCAAGGGCGGAATCAGCGAGCGTTGCCACCGGACCACCTGATATGCCGAACCGGCAAGGAACCTGCGTCGCCTGCAGGCCCGCCCTTTGTCAAAGCATCGGACATCTGATGCAGAACGACCCCTCTTTGTCGGGCTGAAGCCCTCTCGTCACCGTCACTGGCAGGATTGCGACACCAAAACCGCCGGCTCTTGTCGGCCGGATTTGCCTAAGTTGTTGGGCGAGAAACCTGAATCATCGTCACGACGAGGTCAATCGCGCGCTGTTCAGCTTGGAGGCCGGCTGCGACGAAACGCCCCTTGTCGGCGTTGAACCGAATCCTGCCAATTGCCCGCCCACGAAAGTGGTTCCCTCGGCTGCGACAGAATCCACCTCTTGCGTGCTGCAGCGCGGAATGCCACTATATATGGAGAAACTCGGTGGGAGACGCGATCATCCGCACCCGTTCTTCTGGCCCTGCTCCCGCAGCTTTGCTGCTGCAATTGCTGTCCGGATGGGAACAATTCCGTCGCACCGCCCGTTCCATTTCCTGCATGGCGCACCATCTCCAGCGCATGGCATATGGCCATGGACCAGCGAAAGGGACGTCCCCGGCATGACCCTTCTGGGCGCCCAGCTTACCGCAGTGCTCGGCCCCACCAACACGGGCAAGACCCACCTCGCCGTCGAACGCATGTGTGCCCATTCGGGCGGCATGATGGGCTTTCCGCTGCGCCTGCTGGCGCGCGAGGTCTATGACCGGGTGGTCGCGCTGAAGGGCGCGCCGCAGGTCGCCCTGGTGACGGGCGAGGAACGGATCATCCCGCCCGGTGCGCGCTATTTCCTGTGCACTGCCGAGAGCATGGTGACGGATCGCACCTTCCCCTTCGTCGCTATCGACGAGGGGCAGATGGGGGCCGATCCCGAACGCGGCCATGTCTTCACCAATGCGATGCTGCACATCCGCGGCACCGCCGAAACCATGATCCTGGGTGCCGAAACGCTGCGCCCGGTGCTGCGCCGCCTGCTGCCCGACGCGCACATCATCAGCCGGCCCCGCTTTTCGAAGCTTGCCTGGACCGAGCCGCGTAAGCTGTCGCGCCTGCCGGCCCGTTCGGCAATCGTCGCCTTCACGGCAGAGGATGTCTATGCGCTGGCCGAGGCACTGCGCCGCCACAAGGGCGGGGCTGCGGTCGTGATGGGCGGGCTCAGCCCCCGCACCCGCAACGCACAGGTCGCGCTCTACCAATCGGGCGAAGTCGATTATCTGGTGGCGACCGACGCCATTGGCATGGGCCTCAACATGGACATCTCCCATGTGGCTTTCGCCAGCCTGTCGAAGTTCGATGGCCGCCGCCACCGCCGCCTGCGGCCGGCCGAAATGGCGCAGATCGCCGGCCGCGCCGGCCGCCACCAGCGCGACGGCAGCTTCGGCTCGGTCCTGCTGGGCCGCAGCGATGACCCGGGCTCGGCAAGCCCCGCCTTTACCGAGGCCGAGGTCGCCGCGATCGAGGGGCATGGGTTCGCCCCGCTTCAGGGCCTTGTCTGGCGCAATGCCCGGCTTGATTTCTCCTCCCTGCACCGGCTGGTGATGAGCCTGGAGGCAAGCCCCTCCTCGCCCGACCTGTGGCGCGGCGACGATGCCATCGACCTGCAGGTGCTGAAGCAGCTGGCCGGCGAGCCCTGGGTGATGGAGCGCGCGCAGGGCAAGCCGGCGCTCATGCGCCTGTGGGCCGCCTGTGGCCTGCCCGATTACCGCCGCACCGGGGCCGAGGCGCACGCCCGCCTCGTCGGCCGGATGTTCCGCCACCTGTCCGAAGGACGCGGCACACTTCCGGCAGACTGGATCCGGTCCGAACTCGCCATCCTTGACAATATCTCGGGCGACATCGCCGCCATTTCCGACCGGATCGCGGCGGCGCGCACCTGGACCTATGTGACCCACCGGTCCGACTGGCTGGAGGATTCGACCGGCTGGGCCGAAAAGGCCCGCCAGGTGGAAGACAAGCTGTCCGACGCGCTGCACCAGCGGTTGACGCAGCGCTTCGTCGACCGCCGCACCGCCGTGCTGCTGAAGGATCTGAAGCTGCGCAATCCCGACCTGCGCGTCGAGGTGGATCCCGACGGCGCCGTGGTGGTGGACGGCGCGATCATCGGCACGCTGAAGGGGTTCGCCTTCCTGCCCGACCCGGCCGCCCGCGCCGGCGAAAAGAAACTGCTGCTGGCGGCTGCCGAGCGCCGCCTCGCCTCTGAGCTCGCCGCCCGCGCCCGCGCGCTCGCTGCTGCGCCCGACGCCGAATTCGTCCTCTCGTTCGAAGGCGGCATGCCGCCCCGCATCAGCTGGCAGGGCGAGCGGGTGGCAGCACTGCGCCGGGGCAAGGACGCGCTCAATCCCCGGATCGAGCTAGACCGCAGCCTCGACACGCTGCCGGCCGAGCTGCGCACCCGGGTGCTCGCCCGGCTGCAGGCCTGGGCCGAGGCCACCAAGGGCCGCCAGCTGCAGGCGCTGACCCGGCTGGAGGTGCTGAAGGGCGGCCTGTCGCAGGCGGCCCGCGGGCTTGTCGTCCAGCTTACCGAGACCATGGGCTCGCTCCCGCGCGCCAGCGTTGCCTCGCTGCTCGCCAGCCTTACCCGCGACGACCGCCGCGCGCTCGCCCGGGCCGGCGTCCGGCTGGGTGTCACCCATGTCTATGCCGTCCAGGCCCTGCGGCCCGAGGCGACGCGCTGGCGCCTGGCCCTCTGGGGTGCCGCCAACGGCGTCACCGACATGCCGCCCCCGCCGCGCCCGGGCCTCACCTCGCTAAAGGTTGAGGCCTCGGCGCCGCCCGGATTCTATGCGGTTGCCGGCTTCTGGGCCTTCCGCGACTTCGCTGTCCGAGTCGACATGGCCGACCGCACTGCCCGGCTGCTCCACGCCCAGCGGCTGGAAAGTCGAGCCGGCGGCGGCACCTTCCGGCCCGACCCGGCGCTCGTCAACACGCTGGGCCTGACACCCGACCAGTTCGAGGTGCTGATGGCGGCACTCGGTTTCCGCGGCGGCAAGGGCGGCTTCGCCTTTGCACCCGCCCGCCAGCCGGCCACGCGCGGCAAGGCGCGCGCCCGCACCACCGAACCGGCGGCACCTGCGGCCGGCAACGCCTTCGCTAACCTCGGCGCCCTCCTCGCCACCGGACGGGAGACGCGCTGAATGATGCCAATCCGGACATGACAGGGAGACTGCCGCTTGGTCTATGAACGGGGAATGCGGATCGACAAATGGCTGTGGTTCTCGAGACTCTCGGGATCACGGACGGAGGCCCAAAAGCTCTGCGAAAGCCGCCGCCTGCGGCTGGACGGGCGGGTGATAGACCGAAGCTGCGCAACCGTCAGACCAGGGGCCGTGCTTTCCTTCCCGCGGGGGGATCATGTGGTGGCCGTCCGGGTCGAGGCGCTCGCCGAACGGCGCGGTCCCTCCACCGAAGCGCGGGAGCTCTATACCCCCCTCCTCCCGGTGCCGATGCCCCACCATGCGCAGCAGCCCGGCTTTGCCGACTTGGTGCCCGCCTGAGGAGAGGCGACCGAACCCCCGCAGCCGGCCCCGGCCTTGCGCCGTGAAAGGCCCAGCTTTGCCGCAACCGGCTTTCTGCCCATTGACGCAAGCGCCGCCGCCAAGCTAGCGCTGTGGCAACCAACAGACGATCGAGGGTGGACCAATGGCATATGTCGTGACCGAAGCATGCATCCGCTGCAAGTACATGGATTGCGTGGAGGTCTGCCCGGTGGACTGTTTCTACGAAGGGGAAACGATGCTCGTCATCAACCCCAACGAGTGCATCGACTGCGGCGTGTGCGAGCCTGAGTGCCCGGCCGAAGCCATCGTGCCCGATACCGAGCCGAACCTCGACAAGTGGATCGAGCTCAACGCCAAGTACAGCGCCGCATGGCCCAATATCACGGTGAAGGGCGACACGCCCGACGATGCCGATGAATGGAAGGGCAAGGACGGCAAGTTCGACAAGTTCTTCACCCCGGAGCCCGGTTCGGGCAGCTGAGCCCCCCGGGCGCGTTGGCGGCAGGCCACGCGCGCCATCCATGATCGGTGCCGGCTTTTTCAGGGTCTGCCGATCTACTCTCCGCGTATATGGCTTCATGATTGCGGTGGTAGCGCTTCCGCCGCTGTCGATCGACCTAATCCGCAATCCCGGCGGGTTCCCGGTCCCCATTTTCGCCGTGGCAATGGCGGTCGCCTTCGTGGTCCTTCTGTCCGCAACCGTCGCCCTCCTCGTGCACGGCGTCAGACTGAGGCGCAGCCCGGATTACAGGGCGAAGTTCGAACGACTCGGCTTCGCTTCGCAGCCGGATTTCATCGCCCACTTCGGCAGCATGGACCAGTTCTGATGCCGAGCCGTGGGCGCCTGGCCATCGGCATCCGCTGGGCGCGGCACCTGACGTGCCTTAAGGTCAGCCGTTAGCGCTAAGCGCTAGCGAATTCCAAGCGCGGCTTTCACCTCGCGCCAGCCGACCACCTTGTAATTCTGCTGCTTCGTGTCGCTGTCGCAGACTGCGGCCGGCGGATCCTTTGGGCCCTCCCCGTCGCAATGATCGTGTACCGCGATCGCCCCTTCCGGATAGCCGGCGATCGGGCCGGACCAGGCGTCGAGGCCATCGGTCTGGGTGACGGGATCGATGGGTCCACCTTCAATGCGGAAACGGCCGATGTAGCGATATTGCCCTCCTTCTATCTGCCAGACCGGATAGGCGCTGTCGCCCTGGCTGGAGGCGATCAGGAAGGTGCGGCCGCGGTCGCGCATCAGCGTCAGCCCTTCGGTATCGGCCACCAGCTTCGTGCCGTCCACCTTGTGGATGCTGACAGGCGCGGCCGCCGGGTCCTTCAGGCTCATGCGCCAGATGCCCACATCCTCCTCGCCCACATAGAGATCGCCGGTCTCGTCATTCACCACGCAACCCTCGGTCTGCGTGCCCAGCTTCCAGCGGTGCTTCAGCGTCATTGCCGGCTTGCCGTCGGCGCCCTCGGTCACCGCATAGGCCAGCACCACGCCGTCCTTGTTGTTCGGGATCAGGAAGGTTTCGCCGCCCACTTGCCCCATGCAGAAGCCGTACGGTTCGCCGAACGCCTTGTCGGTCGGCAGAAAGCCCCACCGCGATAGCTGCAGCGTCGCCGGATCGAGCAGCCAGGTCATCACGCCGAAGCGCTCGCGCTCGGCCGCTGCCACCAGCACCATGGGCTTTCCTCCCACCTTGAGGCTGCGCTGATCCACATTGTTCATCGGCCCGTCGCGGAAGAACTGCCGAACCTTTCCGTCGAGTCCGTGCACATAAAGGCCAATCGACTTGTCCGTGCCGATCCACAGCGCGCGCGCCGGGTCAGCCGGGTCGCGCCACAGCACTGGGTCGTCGGCATCCACCTTCGGGTTGTCCAGAACCACGGTTTCGACAGCAGCGGGCACGGAAACCGTCGTCACTGGCGCCGCTGTCGCCACTGCCGCCGCCTGCGGCTCAGCCTGCACCTCAGCCGGCTTGCCGCAGGCCGCCAGCAACGCACAGCCTGCCAGCAACAGCCCTTGGCCGCGTTTGCCGGCCATACCGCGTTCCATCTGCAAGCCCTCTCTTTCTTTGTCTTCAATCCTCCGCCCGTCGCGCACCCGTATGACAACTGCCAGACAAATAGGTGACAGTTTGGCAAAATCACTGGCGAACCTATTTCGATGATGCAGTATGGTAACAGGCGTGCCGAAAATTTTGCCGCGCGCATCTTGTCACCGAACCGAAATACCCTTGTCTCCGAACTGACAAGTCGCGTCGCCAGTAGGCCGACTTCACACAGTTGCTTCAGGGGGCATTTTATGATTCGGATCTGCATTCGCACCCGCCTGCGGGCGGGAGCCGCCATCGTTGGACTCGCCGCCGCGCCGGTCTTCGCACAGACGGCGCCCGGTGTTGCAGCGGCGCCCGGTGTTGCAGCGGCGCCTGCCGCCGACGAAATCATCGTCTCCGGGCGTCGCCCGATCCGGGAATCCGAGGAAGCGGCCCTTGCCGTGCAGCGCGCGTCGCCGTCGCTCGTCAGCGTTATCTCGTCCGACAGTGTCGGGCGTCTGCCCGACCAGAACATTGCCCAGGCAGTCAGCCGGTTGCCGGGTGTTTCTGTCCAGCGTGACCAGGGGCAGGCCCGTTACATCAACCTGCGCGGCGCGCCGCTGAACTGGACGACGCTGAGCTTCGACGGGATCAACGTGGTGAGCCCGGAAG
>JBKDAC010000009.1:0-402 GCA_046316515.1 Sandaracinobacter sp.
TGTGCCATTGGTGCTGACGGGGGACAGAAGCCCCTGCTGGCGATCGACAACAGCCTCTCGTGCAGACCGCAGAGCGCGCCGGTCGTTTGGTGACAGGCTGAAGCCGACCGAGGCAAGCGCCATCAGAAAGCGGTTGGGAAACAGGCTGGACAGGCGGGGAGGATTGGCAGACCCATCCACAGCGCAGGCAATCCAGCCATAGCTGGCCGGCGTCATTCGCAGCGTCGCGGAATCCTGCCAACGATAGGGGAAGCTTCCGCGCCCCGCCGTGTCGATGGCCTGAAAGGACTGCCCGGGATCTGCGCCTGCCGCCCCCCTGGGCGCCGCCCTCAGGATGCCAGGAGGGGCATGTGCAGGCCTGCGCCGGCTGTTCGCGAGCGCAGCCAGATTGTGGTGGAATGG
>JBKDAC010000010.1:0-4828 GCA_046316515.1 Sandaracinobacter sp.
CACCACAACATTGCCATCGAGATCCAGAAACTGGAGGTCGCGTGATTTCAGCACGGTCGCCTGGGCCTCGGAGCGCATTGCCCGCGGGTTCGCCACTTCGGGCAGCAGCCCTATGCGCACTGCAATCGTGCCGACCAGTGCGACCAGCACCAGCCCGGTTGCGCCCCACAAAGCTTGCTTCGGGATGGCCATTTCATGGTGATGACCGCTCATGCTGCCTGCACCTCCCCGATCCGGTCTGGCGCCGCAGAGTCACCGGCAACCACGAGCCGACGCCCTTCGGGCACCGCCTCGGCCAGCGTGCGCGAGAGCGTCGCTGCCACGCGTGCGCCTTCGGGCACCGCGCGCAGCATTGGCTCAGGGGCCGCGAGCTTCCAGGGCCGGGCATGCGGCCACAGCATCATCCAGCCCATCTTGCCCGAGCCGTTGATCTGAAGCGGCAGGTCGGCCGTGCCGCCGGCATGCAGCTTCATCGAGGCATTCTCGATGATCTTCAGCGGCACGTTGATGCAGGTCGGCAGTGCAATGCCGATCCGGAACACCACGCGCCGGTTGGTCAGCGTGTAGACCGTGCTGCGGGCCGATAGCCAGGCGATGAAACACAGAAGTCCGATCGCTATGGCACCGGCTGCGACCGTCGCAACAAGGCCCGTCGTGCTGGCCCCCGAAAGAGCGGCTGCGACCAGGATCAGCCCGAAGTAGATGCCGACACCCCGCACGTGAAAGGCCGTCATCGCCAGGCGCTTCCATTCGGGCGAGCCCTGCCACACGATATGCTCACCGGCCGGCAGGTGGCCAGGAAGCCCCCGCTCCGGCTCGTTGGCATAACCTTCGGCCGAGCCGCTCACAGGAACGGTTCCTGACGCCCTGGCGACGAATAGAGATAGCCGCCGCCGAAATAGGCGACGATACGCTCCTCTTCGTCCAGGGTGATGCTGTCCTTTGCGCCAATGCCGGGGGCGTTGGCGAACTGTGCGGCAGAGATGCTATCGGTCTGCACCACACCCTTCTTGCCGTGCACCACAACCATTGTCATCGGAACCAGCACGGACCGGCCATTGTCGAGCAGCACTTCAAGATAGCGCACCAGTCGGTCTGCGCGATCGATCCACATTTCCGTGATCGTTCCCGCAGTATTGCCGTCGACACCCAGCATTGCAAAGCCGCGCGGATCGGCATCGCCACGCGAAACCGAGATGCCCGGCGCCGCATGCATCGGAACGATCCGGGCATGACCTTCCCAATCCAGATCGGGCCGCTTTGCACGTTGGGCATAAGAGGCCGGACCGACAGCGTCGACCAGCGGATCACCTGTCGGCACATAGGGTGAACCATAGTTTCCCCAAGTCTTGCGCGCCTTGATGTCACGACTGTCGCGCGCCGTCTTGGGGTTCACATTGCCCTGCCCATGCGGAAGCTTGAAGACCTTGGGGTCTCCAAGATCCAGCAGCTTTGGCGAAAAGACCCGGCCGGTCATTTCGTCTTCCAGCGGATAGCCTTCTCGCCGGCTTTCCCGGTTCAGATAGGCAACCAGGCCCACGAAAAACAGAAGGAAGCTGTAAAAGCAGAGCATTGTGACATCGATCACGGGTGCCATGGGCCATCTCCGCTGCACGGAATGGGATTGGAGTTCATATCGGGAACTCCTTCAACCCGAACGGCCGTGCATCTCCGTCCGGAAGCTGATGATAACGACGGACCAGCGGCCCGATCGCGACGAGAGTAGCAAACAGAAGTCCGATCTCGATGTGCCAGACAACCGTGTAGGACATAGGATGTGCGGACATCACCGACCCAAGCACGCCCGAAGCCTGAGCCGCCGCAAAGCCGTCGCTCAGCAAGCCAGCAGCGATGATTCCAATGCCTGCCGCCGTTGCCTGAACTGCGCCGAAGGAACCAAGCGCAAGCCCGGCCTCCTTGCCCTGCCGCCCAAGCGCCATTGCTGCGGTCAGCATGCCGACGCCAAATAGTCCGCCGCCGAAACCAATGCCGAACACGCCAATGCACAGCAACCAGACGAAACCCGTGGGTGCCGAAATCACCACTCCCGCAAAGGCAGCAATGCCGGCAAGCAGGCCACCGGCAGACACCCGGAGGGGATCCACGCCACGGCCAAGGGCTCCTGCCGAAGCCGCAAGCGCCACCAGCGTTCCGAAAGCCCAGAGTGCCGTCAGCTGCGTGGTCTGGCTGACCGACATCCCCAGCACTTCGGCACCATAGGGCTCCAAGAGAACATCCTGCATCGCGAAGCCCGCAGCCCCCAGCCCGACTCCCACCAGAAGCCGACGGGTCGAGCGATCGGAAACAAAACCGCGCCAGGCAGTGCCGAAATCTGAAACGGGGTCATCGGCAACGGCATGCTGCCGGCGGCGCCCTTCCTGCTTCCAAAGCGCGACGATATTCAGAACCAAGGTTGCAGCAGCTGCCCCCTGTACAACGGCAATCAGCCGGTATGGCGTGAAGTCCACCAGCAACTGGCCAATCAGAAGTGCGCTCACCAGTGTACCGGCAAGAAGCATCACATACAGAAGCGCCACGACCCGCGGGCGTCTGTGGTCGGGAACAAGATCGGTCGCGAGCGCCAGGCCAGCCGTCTGAGTCGTATGAAGGCCGGCACCAACAAGCAGGAATGCAATTGCGGCACTGATCTCGCCAACGATTGCTGGCGCAAGTCCATCACCCGTCATCACCAGCAAAGCGAAGGGCATGACTGCAAGCCCACCGAACTGCAACATGGTCCCGTACCAGATAAAGGGCACCCGTCTCCAACCCAGTATTGACCTATGGTGGTCCGAACGAAAGCCGATCAATGCCCTCAGCGGGGCAAACAGCAGCGGCAACGCAACCATCAACGCGACGATGGAAGCAGAAATCCCAAGCTCGACAACCATTACCCGATTCAACGTGCCCGTCAGCAGCACAGCCGCCATCCCGCAGCTCAACTGGAACAACGAAAGCCTCAGAAGCCGCCCGAGCGGCAGTTCTTCGCTTGCAGCGTCGGCAAATGGCAGGAACCGCGTCCCTATCCTGGTCCAGCGCTGGGCAAGCCTGCTCATGCCGGCAGCACCTCCAACGCCTGGCTGGTATAGAAGCCGGCCGAAACCCGCTCGGTCCGGGCGCCGCCCAGTGCGTTGCGCAGCACCGCCTCGCGCACCGGCGCGATCGCCGGGGACCGGTCGCCGCGCGGAAAGGCCTTGCCGACGAACTTCATCGTCTCCAGCAGCGGGTTCGACGGCGCAAAGGTGAACAGCACCGAGCCCGCAGTCCGCGCCCGCAGCGCCGAGACTGCCGCGATCATGTCGGACGCCTCGTAATGGATCAGACTGTCCATCGCGACCACATGGTCGAACCGGCCAAGCTCGGCCGACAGCATGTCGCCCACCCGCCAGTCGATCGAAAGCCCCCGCGGCGCGCGCTGCTGCGCAACCGCCACCAGCTGACCCGACACATCAATCGCGACAACATGGGCGCCGCGCGCAGCAGCTTCCACCGCCAGCGAACCAGTGCCGCACCCGGCATCCAGCAGCCTGAGGCCCGTCATGTCCTGCGGCAGCCAATCCAGCAGCAGGTCGCGCATCCGGTCGCGCCCGGCCCGCACCGTCGCGCGGATCCGGCTTACCGGCGCGTCAGAGGTCAACGCCTTCCACTGTTCGACAGCCGTGCGGTCGAAATAGGCCTCAAGCCTGTCCCGCGCGGCGGCATAGCTGCTGGAGGGAGCAGCGCTTGCCATCATTCGAAACCCAGGAATTCGAAGATTTCGCGATCCTTCATCGGGGTCACGTCAAGCGCGTCGACGCCGTCCCACAGCATCTTGGCAAGCCGCAGATACTCGTCGCGCGCGGCATCCACCTCGGGGCTGTCGGGCATTTCGAACAGGGTGCACTTCTTCAGGCGCGAGCGGCGGATCGCATCGAGATCCGGGAAGTGGCCAAGCCGCTTCATCCCCGTCTCGGCGGCAAAGCGGTCGATCTCGTCGGTAGCGGACGAGCGGTTGGCGATCACCCCGGCCACCCGCACGTCATAATTCTTCGACTTCGCCTTGATGGCCGCCATAATGCGGTTCATCGCGAAGATGCTGTCGAAGTCATTGGCCGCCACCACGACGGCGCGCTCGGCATGCTGCAGGGGTGCTGCAAAGCCGCCACACACCACGTCGCCCAGCACGTCGAAGATCACGACGTCGGTGTCCTCCAACAGATGGTGCTGCTTCAGCAGCTTCACCGTCTGGCCCACCACATAGCCGCCGCAGCCGGTGCCCGCCGGCGGGCCGCCGGCCTCCACGCACTGCACGCCGTTGAAGCCCTCGAACATGTAATCCTCGGGTCGCAGCTCCTCGGCGTGGAAGTTTACGCTTTCCAGCACGTCGATCACCGTCGGCATCAGCTTCTTCGTCAGCGTGAAGGTGCTGTCATGCTTGGGATCGCAGCCGATCTGCAGAACCCGCTGCCCGTTCAGCGAGAAAGCCGCCGACAGGTTGGAGGATGTGGTCGACTTGCCGATCCCGCCCTTGCCATAGACGGCAAAGACCTTGGCCGTCCCCACGTCAAGCGACGGATCGAGGTGAACTTGAACGCTTCCCTCTCCGTCGGCGGGACCGCCCGCTCCTGCAAAGGTGTCGAGTGTCATGTCCGTCTCCTCAAGCCGCCCGTGCGCCCACACCCTCGAGGACATCCTCGATCGCGTCGGCAGCCCGGTGCAGGGCTTCCAGTGTTGCAGCATCGGGCGCCCAGAACTGCCGGTCGCTCGCTTCGATCAGGCGGTTCGCAACGCGCGCAGCCGCCTTGGGATTGAGGCTCGCCAGACGATCACGCATCGCGTCGTCCAGCAC
>JBKDAC010000011.1:0-12269 GCA_046316515.1 Sandaracinobacter sp.
GGACTGAACGGCCCTATTCCTCGGCCGTCACGATGGCGCGCAGTGCCGCGGTATCGCGCAGCCGGATCGACCGATAGCCAAGCTCCACCAGGCCCCGCTCCACCAGTTCGCCGACGATGCCGTTGAAGGTATTGCGCGACATGACCGCCATTGCGGCCAGATCTCCCTGGCTCAGCCGCAAGTCCGGCTCTGCGCCATCCGGCGGGTCGCTATACCGGCAAGCGGCCAGGCGCAGCAGCGTGGCACAGGCGCGGGCCTTGCTGTCCTGCCGGGTGGAATCCGCAAATCCCGACACCAGGTCATTGATCAGCTCATCGGCCATGATCAGAATGAACCGCCACCATTCCGGGTTCTGCGCGAGCAGCCGTTCCAGGGCCGCAATGGGCACCAGCGCCCACAATACCTCGCTGCGCGCGACCAGAGAGACGTAGCGCGGTTGCCCGATCAGGCACTTGTATCCGGCCCAGAAGCCCGCATGCACGAGATGAATGGCGCGCGTGTCGGGATGGCCAGAGGGGAAACAGAGTTCTGCAGAACCCCGCGCAATGCCGAACAGACCGCCGCGCACCTCTTCCCCGCGCACGAATTCCATGCCGGAGCCCGCCGTGCGGATGATTGCGATCTCCAGCACTGCATCCTGCATGTCGGGCGGGCAATGCGACAGCCAGCCATTGGCGCGCATAAGGTCCCGCGCTTCCTGGACGAGGCGCGGGCGCCCTTGCAGGATGGCAGCACGGTCCGTCACAACCTCAGGCCTTCGGAACGTCGAGCGCCTCGAGCCATTGTGTGATGCGTGCCCGGTTCACGCCCAGGTCGCTCTTCCCGAAGCGGGACCGCGACAGGATGACCAGCGCCGACTGCCCCTCGCCCACCGAAACCGCTCGCACCGACACATAGTCGGGATAGGCAACCAGCGGCGTGCGCTGCACATAAGTCACATAGCCGGTGCCATCCGCCGTCCCTGCAAGCCGCTCGGTTCGCGGCTGCGCCAGCGCCATGCGATCGAAGGCGGCGATCAGGGCCGCGGGCGGCACCGCATAGACGGGTGATGCCATCTCCTCGGGCCCGGGCGTGGCTCCGGGCGCCAGCACGCGGAAGCTGTTGGGCGTCGCTGGCGTCGGTGCCGTCGCCGGATCGACATGCCATGTCTCGGGGTCCAGCGGCGCCACCCGCACATAGATCATGGCACCTGCCGCCAGCAAGACAATCGCCAGAAGAATCCAACCGATCACACGCATCATGTCACGACCCCTAGGGATGCTGACGTTCAGAAGACCGCAAAGTGCCGTCCAGTTCAAGCCCCCCGTCGCAGAAGTGCCCAGGCAAGAAGACTGCGCTGCACCACCGTCACAGCGCACAGGACGGCGAAAATCCAGGCAATCAGGCCGAACCGATCCGGCCACAGGCACATCAGCAGGAAGGCCAGGATGGTTTCGCCGCCCTCGGCAACGCCGGTCGAGTAGAAGAAGCTCTTCTGCCCATGCGCCGACGTTTCCAGGTCCGCCTCGGTCGCCACGGCCGCAAGCGCAAGGAAGCTGACCCCCGTTAGCGCAAAGGTCGCGAGCAGCACCATCGCCGGCTTCAGGTTGGCCGGGTCCGCCAGGCCGAAAGCGAGGGGGACCGACACATAGAAGAGAAAGTCGCCGACGATATCGAGATAGCCGCCAAACGGGGTCTTCACCGTCGCGCGGGCCACGGCCCCGTCCAGCCCGTCCAGCAGCCGCCCCAGCAGGATCAGGGCGATGGCGACACCGAACTGCCCCACCAGGATGGCGCCCGCAGCGGAAAGGCCGGCAGCTATCCCCGCAATGCTGACGAGGTTGGCGCCGATGCCCCAGCCGGCAAACACCCGCCCTGCCCGGTTCAGCGGCGGGTCGATCAGCGGGCGAAGGCGCGCGTCGAACATCAGGCAGGCGTGACCAGGCCGATCATGGCCCCGATCATCAGCGTGGCGCCGTTGCCTGCCATCCAGCTGCGCATCCCCATCGCCGCAACCTCGGCCCGGCGGGCCGGGGCCAGCGTGCCGATGGTCGACACGATAAGGCCAACGCTCGCCAGATTGGCGACACCACACAGCGCATAGGTGACGATCAGCGCCGCCCGCGGCGACAGCGCTCCCGGCCCCAGCGCCACCAGCTCCAGATAGGCGACATATTCGTTCAGGATCGCCTTGGTGCCCATCAGCGCGCCGGCCGTTCCGGCCTCGGCCCAGGGCACTCCCACCGCCCACATCAGCGGCGCGAACAGCCAGCCGAAGATCCGCTTGAGCGTCAGCGGCGCATCGCCCACGGCCGGCAGCAGCGACAGCATATCGTCGGCGAGCGCCACTAGGGCAAACACCACGATGATGATGCCCAGTACGGCAAGGAAAAGCTGCACCCCGTCAATCGCACCCCTGACCACCGCGTCCATGCTGCTCGAGGTGCCCATGTCGACGTCAGAGATCTGGGCGTCGGTCGCACTCTCCCCCGGCTCCATAAGCCTTGCGATCAGGATGGCGGCCGGCAGCGACAGCAGCGAGGCGGAGATCATGTGGCCCACCGCATCGGGCACTACCTTCGCGATGGCGGTGGCATAGAGCACCAGCAGCGCGCCCGAGATGTTGGACATAGCCAGCACCATCAGCGCGAATAGTTCAGACCGGCTGATGCGGTCGAACCAGGCGCGCGTAACGAGCGGCTGTTCGACAACGCCGAGAAACAGGCTGGCGCCGCCGGCAAGGCCGACGACGCCAGAGACGCCGAGTGTGCGGCGGAGCGCCCAGGAAAGCCCCCGCACCAGCGCCTTCAGCACGCCCCAGTGCCACAGCAGCGAAGTGAGCGCGGACAACACGATGATCAGCGGCAGGATCTGGAAGGCGATGATCAGCGGCGGCGCCTCGCCCTCCTTCAGCACGAAGGGAATGGGACCGCCGCCGGTGTAGCCGAACATGTAGGCCGACCCCTTCAGCGTCGCGCGCTCCACCGCCGCGACGGCATCGTTGGCAAGCCCGATCACAGCCCACACGACGGGGACGCGCACGATCACCAGCGCCAGCACCAGCTGCAGGACCAGTGCACCGGCTGCAAAGCGCCAGGGAAAGGGCGTCGCCCGGTTTGCGGACAGGGCCCAGGCCCCGCCCACGACCAGTGCAATCCCCACCAGCCCCTGCAGCTGCGCCAGCAGCTGCATCAGGCCAGCCTCAGCTGCGCCAGCAGCTGCATCAGCCCCGCCGCCAGTCGTGGTAGCGCTCGACGCATTTCAGCAGACCCTGAGGCGCGGTCTTGCGGCGCCATTCGCCCGCGGTCAGCTTCGCACCCTCGGCAAGCGTCGGATAGGCGTGGATAGTGCCCATCAGCTTCATCAGGCCCAGCTTGTGCCGCATGGCAAGCGCGATGGGGGCGATAAGCTCGCCGGCATTTTGGCCGACGATCGTCGCCCCCAGGATTCGATCCTTGCCCTTGGCGGTGATCAGCTGGACGAAGCCCAGCGTTGCACCTTCGGCGAGCGCCCGGTCGAAGCGGGCCATGGGCAGGCTGGTCACCTCGACGGCGGTGCCCTTCTCGCCAGCTTCGGCGACCGTCAGCCCCACACGTGCCACTTCGGGATCGGTGTAGGTGGCGGCCGGCATCACGGAATAGTCCACGCGAAAGCGCCGGAAGGTGCCGAACAGCGCGTTCACTGCGGCATGCCAGGCCTGGTGCGAGGCGGCATGCGTCAGCTGAAAGGGCCCGGCGGCGTCGCCCACGGCATAGATGTTGGGATGCAGCGTCTCCAGCCAGTCGTTGGTCTCGATCACCTTGCCCGCAGGAATTCCCAGCGCCTCCAGGCCGAAGCCCTCTGTGCGCGCGGTGCGGCCGACGGCGATGAGGAGGGCATCATGGGGGATCAGCGCGCCGCCCACCTTCAGGGCCCAGCCGCCATCGATCGCCTCGACCGCTTCGGCCTGCTGGCCAAGGCGCAAGTCGACGCCGTCCGCCGCAAGCGCTTGGGCGACGGCTGCCGATGCCTCGGGCTCTTCGCGGCCGAGGAGGCGCGGCGCGCCTTCGACGAGGGTGACCTTCGAGCCCAGCCGATGGAAGGCCTGGGCGAGTTCACAGCCGATGGGGCCGCCACCCAGCACGGTGAGGCGGGCGGGCGGCGCCGGCAGTTTCGCCATCGCATCCCACAGGGTCTCGCTCGTCAGGTGGGGGGCGTCGGCCAGGCCCGGGATGGGCGGGATGATCGGCTTTGCTCCTGTTGCCAGCGCAATGGCGCGGGTCGTCAGCCGTTCGGCGCCCTCTGCCGTGCGGATCTCGACCGTCCAGGGGTCGATGAGGGTGGCATGACCGATCCGCGCGTCGACACCCAGGCTCTGGTAGCGTTCCACGCTGTCGTGCGGCTCGATGGTGGCAATGACGGATCGGACGCGGGCCATGACGGCGGGGAAATCCACGTCCGGGTCTTGCGCGCGGATGCCGAGCTTGTCGGCAGAGCGGAACTCTGACGCACGCTTCGCGCTGGCCAGCAGCGCCTTCGAGGGCACGCAACCGGTGTTCAGACAGTCGCCGCCCATGGCATGGGATTCGATCAGGATGACCTTCGCCTTCACGGCGGCCGCGACATAGGCGGTGACGAGGCCGGCCGCGCCGCCGCCGATCACCATCAGGTTGCGGTCATAGCGCGCCGGTCGCCGCCACTTCGCCTGCACCCGGCGCCGGGCGAGCCAGTTGACCAGACTTTTTGCGATCCAGGGGAAGATCCCCAGCGCGACGAAGGAGAGCAGCAGGCCGGGAGAGGCGATCCCCGAGAGGCTGTCGATCTTCGCGAGCTCGGTTCCGGCGTTCACATAGACGATGGTGCCGGCCAGCATGCCGATCTGGCTGACCCAGGCGAAAGTGCTGGTGCGGATGCGCGTGAGGCCCATCAGCAGGTTGATGAGGAAGAAGGGGAAGATAGGCACAAGGCGCAGCGTGAAGAGGTAGAAGGCGCCGTCTTTTTCGAGGCCGCGGTTGATCGCGCCCAGCCGGTCGCCGAAGCGCGCCTCGACAGGCCTGCGGAACAGATAGCGCGCAGCCAGGAAGGAGAGCGTAGCGCCGATGGTGGAGGCGAAGGAAACGAGGATGGTGCCGGTGAACAGGCCGAACAGGGCCCCGGCTGCCAGTGTGAGGATCGCGGCGCCCGGCAGCGAAAGCCCTGTCACCGCCACGTAGAGGGCAAAGAAGCCCGCCAGCACCAGCAGGGGCCGCGCGGCATAGAGCGCCTGGAACTCCGACTGGCGGGCTTTCAGCGCATCCAGCGTCAGAAACTCGAACAGCCCCATCCGCCAGGCCAGCACGGCTGCAACCACAAGCCCGAGCAACAGGAGAAGTCGTTTCATGCTGGTCCTTCGCGCGAGGCGGGTGTCCCTTCAGGAATTCCTCCCGTCAGGAACTTCCTTGTGTCACCCGCTGTCGCTGTCGCCAAGGGCACGGTGCCTGCCTGATTTCGGAAGGGTGCCCGGGAACGGAAACCGGCCCGTCGCTCCCTCAAGCGACGGGCCGGCACTCCTCCCCAACAAGCTTGGCTCAGTTCACCGCTTATGCAGCAAACTGGTTCATCGTGTTGTGTTCGCCGGCGGCCTTCAGGGCTGCTTCCTTGGCGAAATACTCCTTGTGATCGTCGCCGATGTCCGAGCCCGACATGTTCTGGTGCTTCACACAGGCGATGCCCTCGCGGATCTCCTTGCGCTGCACATTCTTCACATAGCCCAGCATGCCCTGCTCGCCGAAATACTCGCGGGCGAGGTTATCGGTGCTGACGGCGGCCGTGTGATAGGTCGGCAGGGTGATCAGGTGATGGAAGATGCCGGCCCGGGCAGCGGCGTCGCGCTGGAAAGTGCGGATCTTCTCGTCGGCAACGGCGGCCAGTTCGCTGCTGTCGTAATCCACGCTCATCAGCTTGGCGCGGTCATAGGCCGACACGTCCTTGCCTTCGGCGGCCCAGGCGTCGAACACCTGCTGGCGGAAGTTCAGCGTCCAGTTAAAGCTGGGCGAGTTGTTGTAGACCAGCTTGGCATTCGGCACGACTTCGCGGATCCGGTCCACCATGGCGGCAATCTGCCGCACATGGGGCTTTTCGGTTTCGATCCACAGCAGGTCGGCGCCGTTCTGCAGCGAGGTGATGCAGTCGAGCACGACCCGATCCTCGCCCGAACCGGCGCGGAATTGGAACAGGTTCGACGGCAGCCGCTTTGGGCGCAGCAGCTTGCCACCGCGGTTGATCAGCACATCGCCCGGATTGCCCGCGCCCGTCACTACCTCGCAGTCGAGGTAGCTGTTGTACTGGTCGCCCAGGTCGCCCGGCTCGCGGGTATAGGCGATCTGCTTGGTGAGGCCCGCGCCCAGCGAGTCCGTCCGGGCAACGATGATGCCGTCGTCCACGCCCATTTCCAGGAAGGCGTAGCGGCAGGCCCGGATCTTCGCCAGGAAGTCTTCGTGCGGCACCGTGACCTTGCCGTCCTGGTGGCCGCACTGCTTCTCGTCGGACACCTGGTTCTCGATCTGCAGCGCACAGGCGCCGGCCTCGATCATCTTCTTGGCCAGCAGATAGGTGGCCTCGGCATTGCCGAAGCCGGCATCGATGTCGGCGATGATTGGAACCACATGGGTTTCGAAGCCGTCGATCGCCTTCTGCACCTGGGCGGCCTTCACTGCGTCACCGGCCTTGCGGGCGGCATCCAGGTCGCGGAACAGCATGCCCAGTTCGCGGGCGTCAGCCTGCTTCAGGAAGGTGTAGAGCTCCTCGCTGAGCGCCGGCACGATGGTCTTCTCGTGCAGCGTGTGGTCGGGCAGCGGGCCAAACTCGGAGCGGAGCGCAGCGACCATCCAGCCGGAGAGATAGAGGTAGCGCCTCTTGGTGGTGCCGAAATGCTTTTTGATGGCGATCAGCTTCTGCTGCCCGATGAAGCCGTGCCAGCAGCCCAGCGACTGGGTGTATTGCGCCGGGTCGGCATCATAGGCGGCCATGTCGGCGCGCATGATCTTGGCGGTGTAGCGCGCGATGTCGAGCCCGGTGCGGAACCGGTTCTGCAGCCGCATGCGGGCAACGGATTCGGCCTCAATGCCGTTCCAGTGGTCGTTGGAGCCGATGGGCTTGCCGGCGTCAGAAATGCTGTCCTGATAGGTCACGGTTAACTCTCCGCAATGAAAAGGGCGTGTTGCAGAGCACTTAGGCCGGATGCACCCGCGGCAGAAATGGCGCGCGAGGTGTCGTTGTCACGCTTTACAACTTTTCCTTGTGAAGTTGTCATGTCATTACCGGGTCATGGCAGATTCCCGCCCCCTATACCTCGGCCTGCGCCTGCGCCGCCTGCGCCGCGAACTCGGCCTCACCCAGCAGGCGATGGCGGGCGACCTCGGCATCTCCCCCTCCTATATCGCGCTCCTCGAACGCGATCAGCGTCCGATGACGGCTGACCTGCTGCTGCGCCTGGTGCGCAGCTACAAGCTCGACCTTGCCGAAATCGCCAGCGAGGACCGCGAGACCTATACACGCCGGCTGGAGACCGTGCTGCGCGATCCGATCTTTGCCGACATCGATCTACCGCCGCTGGAAATCTCGGACCTCGCCAACAGCTTTCCCGGCATCAGCGAAGCCCTTCTCCGCCTGCATGGCGCCTATGTCCGCGAACAGCGCGCGCTTGCCGAGCGCAACGCCGGCGGGGGCGAGGGTCTGGCCGACCCCGTGGGCGAAGCGCGCCGCTTCATTGCCAGCCAGCGCAACTATTTCCCGGCTATCGATCTGCGCGCCGAAGCGCTTGCGGCAGACATCGCCGCGGCCGGCGGCACCGCGGCCTGGCTCTCCGCCCGGCACAAGGTGAAGGTGCGTTTCCTGCCGCCCGACGTGATGATGAACCTGGTCCGCCGCTATGACCGGCACCACGACCAGCTGCTGATCGACGACACGCTGGACGGCGCCAGCCGCGCCTATCAGGTGGCGCTCCACATCGCCTACACAGCGCTGCAGGCCGAAATCACCCAGGTGATCGAGGAGGCGAACTTCGTCAGCCGCACCACGGCCAATCTCGTTCGCCGGGCACTTGCGGGCTATGGCGCTGCGGCCCTGCTGATGCCCTATGACCGCTTCGGCCGCGCGGTGGAGCAGCGCCGCTATGATGTGGAGGCGCTGAGCCGCCAGTTCGGAACCAGCTTCGAACAGACAGCCCACCGCCTCACCACGCTGAACCGGCCCGGCCAGTCGCGGGTCCCTTTCTTCTTCATCCGCCTCGATCAGGCGGGCAATGTGTCGAAGCGGCTCGATGGTGCTGGCTTCCCCTTTGCTGCCCATGGCGGCGGTTGCCCGCTCTGGCACGTCCACTCGGTGTTCCTCACGCCCGGGCAGATCGTCACCCAGTGGCTGGAACTGCCCGATGGCCAGCGCTTCTTCTCGATCGCGCGCACCGTGGCGGCGGGCGGCGGGCGCCACGACAGGCCGCGCATTTATCGCGCCATCGCGCTCGCCTGTGCGGCCGAGAATGCGTCCGAGCTCTGCTATGTGCAGGATGCCGGAATCCAGAGTGCTCAGCCGACGCCCATCGGCGTCACCTGCCGTCTTTGCAACCGCGCAACCTGCACGGCGCGCTCGGCCCCACCCATCGGGCGCGAGATCCTGCTGGACGACAGCCAGCGGTCGGCAGAACCCTTCACCTTCGGCGGAAGCTAGGCCCGCGCGCGTCAGTGCAGCGTGATCACCCCGTCCACTGCCCGCCATTCGGCCGGCTTGATCAGCTCGCTGTGTGCCACCCGGATCGAATGGAGGGTGGCCTCGATCTCGCGGCGCCAATGATCCAGGAACCGCGAGAGCTCTGGGAAGGCGGGTGCCAGGTCCCATGTCTGCCAGACGAACTGCTGCAGCAGCATCGGATGATTCGGCATCCAGTAGCTGACCTCGGCTGTCAGCAGGCCATAGCCTGCCATCTGGCGCCGAAACGCATCGTCCACCTGGGGCATTCGTATCTCCCTGCCTGATCTCCTCTTCGGGTGAACGGCATGTTTCCATTCGAATTGCGCCTTGACAAGTGCCTGATTTCGCCATAAATGTTGGCAGCAATCCGGCAAAGTGAGTGCCAGCCGGTGCTGCTGCCCCCGCTCGCAGACGGAACCATCGGCCCTGCCGCCGGTTGCCCTGTTCGGCCCGGCAGCGCTCGGGCACGGAACGGAGATCTGCAATGAAGACATTTACTCTTGCCGCCCTTACCGGCGTGTCGGCTCTGCTGGCCGCCTGCAACCAGTCCCCGGCCGAAAAGCGCGCCGATCAGACCGAGGAGACGGGCCAGGCCCAGGCCGACGCCATCCGCAACGATGCCGAACAACGTGCGGACGCCCTGGAGAACCGGGCAGATGCCGTCGACACCCAGGTCGTTGGCCAATCGCCAGCGGCGGACGCGATGGAAAACAGGGCCGAAGCCGTGCGCGACAAGGCAGAGGCAAAGGCCGATCGCGTGGAGGATGCGGCCGAGAAGTCGGCCGACATGCAGCGCGAGCAGAAATAGGCTAGCGGCGCGCCCGCACCATCTCGACAATATCGGGAAGGCCCTGGCCCAGCGCCACGGCCTCCCCTTCGCGTCCCGTCAGCTTCATCCAGAACATCCGCCAGTCGCCCAGGAAGCTCCACCAGGGTTTTACCCAGGTCGCCGGCTTGTTGTGCTCGAAGCTGAAATGCCCGAACCAGGCGCAGGCATAGCCGAACAGGATGCCGACCAGCAGCAACCATAGGTTGCCCGAGACCAGTGCCCCCAGCAGCGCAGCGATACCGCCCACCGAGCCCAGATAATGCACGGCACGGTTCCGCTGATCCTGGTGCGCGGCCATGTAATAGGGCCAGAACTCGGTGAAGCTCTGCGGAATGGGGGGCTGGTTCGTCGTCATGGCGGCAGTATAGTCGATCAGCCGCGCGCGATGAAGTCCGCGATGCGATCGAAGGCCAAGTCCAGCGTTTCCATCTCGGGCGTCAGGCTGATCCTGAGATGCCCGCGTCCCCCTGGCCCAAAGCCGCTGCCGGAAACGACGGCAACCTGCGCCTCGTCCAGCAGGCGCCGCGACAGCCGCTGGTCGTCGGGGTCCACCCCGCGGCAATCCAGCATCACGAACATGCCGCCGGCCGGCATCGCAGCCGACAGGCCCTGCAGCGCATTGGCGCGTGCCACCACGCGCTCGGCCCGGTCCCGGAACGCCATGCGATAGGATGCAAGCTCCGCCTCGGGCAGGCCCAGCGCCACCACTGCGGCATCCTGGATGAACTGGCTCACGCCGAACAGCGCGGCGGCGCTCCAGTCGCCCAGCGCCGCGATCAGCCGTTCGGGGGCAACCGCCCAGCCTACGCGATAGCCTGTCATCGCATGGCTTTTCGACAGGCTGTTGAGCGACACGGTCCGCCCTGCGGGCCCACATTGCCAGGCGCGCACATCCTGCTGGTCAAAGCGGAAATGGGCATAGACCTCGTCGACCACCAGCCACAGGTCATGCTGCTCGGCGAGTGCCGACAGCACGCGATAGTCCTCGGCCGTCAGTGCGGTTCCGCTGGGGTTGGCAGGGCTGTTCAGGAACAGGCAGCGGGTGCGCGGCGTGATGGCGGCTGCAATCGCGGCTACATCGGTCGATAGATCCTCCTTCGCGGGCACCAGAACGGCGGTGGCACCGGTTGCCGCTACGACGCCCGGATAGGTGGCATAGAAGGGGTCGGACAGGATCACCTCGTCGCCCTCGCCGGCCAGCAGGGTGAGGACGGCAAGCCCCGCATGCTGGGCGCCGGGCATCACCATCACATTGTACGACGCGCAGCCCTCGGTCGCGGCAATCGCAGCTCGCAGGGCCGGTTCGCCGTGCAGCGGCGTATAATGTGTGCGACCGGCGGCGACCGACGCCCGTGTCGCCTCGACAATGGCCGGATGCGGCGGGCAGACGGGGTCGCCCAGCGTCAGCAGCAGGATTTCCTCGCCGCCGGCCACGCGGCGCAGCGCCTCGTCCGCAATCGCCCAGCTGCTCGCCTGCCCCACCGCGTGCAGCTTCTGCGCGCGGGGCGACAGAGCCGGGCCCCGCGGCACTGCAATCCGTGCCTCAGCCTGCATGCGCCAGCTCCGCCTCGGCTTCGATTTCCACCCGCCATTCGGGCCGCAACAGCACTGCGCCCGCCACCATGGTGGAGGCCGGCCGGATGCTGCCGAAGACCCGTCCATGCGCCCGGCCGACGGCGGCGGCATCGGCGGGGTCGACCAGGAATATGCGGGTTCGCACGACATCGGCGGCCGTGCCGCCAAGCGCCTCCACGGCCTCCACGATCACCTGCAGGCAGCGGTCGGCCTGCGCCTCGGCGTCGCCGGACGTGCTGCTACCGTCGGGCTCGACCGGGGCTGTGCCCGAGACCAGGATCCGGCTCCCCAACCGCACGGCGCGGGAAAAGCCAATGCTTGCCTCGAAGGGCGATCTGGAGGAATGGGTTGTGCGGGAAATCGGGGACGGCATGGGCGGCCCTTAGCCTCTGTCTCCCCCAGAGGAAAGCTGCCGATGCCCAACGCCGATCTCGTGTTCAAGGTGGCCAACTTGTTCGTGCTTGTCGGCTGGCTGGCCCTGCTGCTGGCGCCGCTCCGTCGCGAGGCGCTGGTGCTCGTCGCGCGGTTCGCGGCGGCCAGTGTCGCGGCAATATATGTGATCCTGCTGGTTCGTGGCGTCGCGATGGGCCCAGGCCTGCCCCAGGGCGCGGGTTTTTCCACCCTGGATGGCGTCGTGGCCCTGCTATCGCGCCGGGAGGCAATCCTGGGCGGCTGGGTGCATTTCCTGGCCTTCGACCTGTTCGTCGGCAGCTGGATGGCCGAGGACGCGCCCAAGGCCGGCGTGCCCCACTGGCTGCTGATCCCGCTGCTGGGGCTCACGCTGATGGCAGGCCCCGCCGGGCTGCTCTTCTACCTGATCTCCGCAGCCGCCTTCCGAGCGCGCAAAGGTCGCTGACGCAACCCATCGGATGCGCAGCATCCGCAAGCGCGACCGCGCGCCCGAGCAGGTGCAAGGAAGGGCCAAGCAGCGGCCAGCAACAACGAACGCAGAGCGTTCGTAAGCGCGACTGCGCGCCCGAGCAAGTACGAGGAACCGTCGCAAAGCGGCAAACAAGGAGGTGAAGGGAACCGCGAACCTATTCTTAGAGCCTGATTCGAAAGCTTATCAAGCATGGCAGTATCTTGCGGTTCTGCGGGTGAGCATGCGGATGGAGGCGATGAGCGTCCATGCGGTGGAGCTTTCGATGGATTTCTCCCAGTCTTTGGCGAGACGGCGGCATCG
>JBKDAC010000012.1:0-2262 GCA_046316515.1 Sandaracinobacter sp.
CCCCCGATCAGCACGGTCGGTGCGCCGCCGACGATCGGGTTGGGTGCGCCGGCTTCGACAATCTGGTCGCCCATTCGCGCCGCCGGCAGACCGCCGATCAGCACCGTTGTGCTGCCGACCGCAACCACGCCGCCGACGTGCGGCTTGACTCCGTCGACCAGCGGGCAGACGTGCGTGTCGCTGCCCGCCCGCCATGCCGGCCTTCCGGCGATCAGGACCGTGGGCGCGCCCGGACCGGGGCCGAGCGGCGTCCCGTGCGAGGTGGTGTCGCCGACGCGAGCTGCGGGCTGTCCCATCAGTTGATCCTCACCATGCCGGCACTGGCCGACAGCGAGCCGCCGCCCTTGAGTTCGAGCTGGCCGCTCGCCTCGATGGTGATCTGCGGGGCTTTCAAGGACAGCGACGCAGTCGCCTGGATCGTTATCGAGCCGCCCTTGCTGTCGATTTCGATCGAATTCTGCTTATCCGTGATGCGGATGCCGTCGTCGTCGATCTCGACCTTCTTGCCGTCGCTGAGCTGGATCGTGATCACGCCTTTCGCGTCGGCATCGTCGAAGCGAAGGAAGTGGCCCTTGCGTGACTTGACCACGCGAATGTCGTTCTTCTGGTTCGAATTCGCCTCAGGTGGCTTGTCGATATCGCTCCACAGCGCTCCAAGTACGTATGGGTAACGGATGTCATTGCGGTCGAACCCGACCAGCACCTCGTCGCCAACTTCTGGGATACAGTATGTGCCACGATCCTTGCCCGCCATCGGCGAGACGACACGCGCCCAGTCGCTGACGAAATCCTGCTGCCGCCATGGCAGATTGAGCTTGACCCGGCCAAGTCCGTCGGGATCGTCGTTGGCTTTGACGATTCCCACTGCGACGCCGGCGATGCTGCCGCCTGCCTCGCGCGAGGCTTCGACGTCGAGGATTGCCGCCACGCTCATGCCACCGGCTTTTCGACGGCGAAATGCGTCCGGTAGCCCGACGCATCATACTTGTGGACGGTCTTGGTGACGTAGTAGCGCGCCGAGAACTGGTCGCCGAGACCAACCAGGGCGAGGCTGGTATCCGGGAGCAACTCGGGCATTCCGAACGTGTCGCCTTCGCCCTTTATCAGGTCGTTGGCGCGCTTGGCCATCGCCGCCTCGGCACGCTGGTCAGCTTCTTCCTTGGATTTGACCGGAAGCTTGAGTACCAGCACAGACTCCCGACCAAACGCCGACTTCTGGATATCGCCACCAGCTGGCTCGCCCTTGTTGCCCTTGTCGGCGGTGGCGGTGCCCAGGATCGCTTCCTTTTTTTTCTCGTCCCAGCCGTGGACCTCTACCTTGCGGACCTGGTTTCCCAGGTTGATCTCGGGCTTGAACGCGATGAGGTCGCTGCCCCAGGCGAGCGTCGCTATGACGGGGTCGACCGGGCTGCGTGGCCGGAACACCAGTTCGCCTGCGCCAGTGTTGGCGCGGACGAAGAATTCCCATTTCTGCTCGCGCGTGGAGAAAAGATCGACCAGCTTGCGGAGGAAATCGAGGTCGGTCTGGTGATTGGCGTCGAGGGTGATGTTCGATGGCGGCGTGCCCGAAAATTTGAGCGACAGCCCGTTCGCCTGTGCCACCTTGTTGACCGCGTCGCGCACTGATTTGTTCTCGAACCGGTGCTCTTTGGTTCCAATCGTCAAGAGATAGGCAGCATCAGTGCCCGTGACCTCGATCTCGGGCGCGCCGCCCTCGGTGAACCCGGTCGAGATCGCGGTGATGAAGCCTGACATGATCGGCTTCTGCTGCGCGAGGTCGCCATAGCCCATCTTGATCCACACGCGTCGACCAAGCTTGAGGATCGGCATAAGCGGCTGGCCGAAGCGGTTCAGAAAGTCGCCCTTTTCGGCATCGAAGGCGTGCGGGATGGTGAAGCGGAAGGTGCCGGCCACCGAAAGCTGCAGATCGACTTCGACCGAAGTGAAGTCGAGCGCAAGTTCCCTGCGAATATCAATTGACGGATCGTCGAACGCGATCGCCGCGGCGGGGACGTAAAGGTCCGAAGCGAACTGGTTAGACCCGGTTAAGAGCATTTTCCGTCTCCAGTGGTGGCACACGCAGCCAGGTGCCAGGTTCGAGCGCGCGCGGATCATCAACGTCGCTCGCAACGGCAATCACGCGCCACTGGCGCGGATTGGCATATACCTGGTCGGCGATGGTCCAGAGTGTTTCATCGGCGCTGACGAGGCGGCGCTTGGTCTTGGCGGCGCTTTCTAGCCGCACGGGCGGCGCTTCCCGGC
>JBKDAC010000013.1:0-8821 GCA_046316515.1 Sandaracinobacter sp.
CCCGGGCATGGGCGACGGCTTCCCGCTTGGCGCCGAGCGTTACCATTTTTTTGATGCCAGATCTTTCAACACGGCATTGTCCAGCATAGCCTCGGCCAGCAGCTTCTTCAGCCGGGAGTTCTCCTCCTCAAGCGATCGCAACCGCCGAGCCTCGGACACCTCCAGCCCGCCGAACTTCGACTTCCACTTGTAGAACGTCGCCGAACTGATCCCGTGGCGGCGGCAAACCTCCGCCGTCGGCATCCCGCCCTCCTGCTCCTTCAAGATCGCTATGATCTGCTCTTCGTTGAACCTGCTGCGCTTCATATCGTCCGACTCCTTGGCGTCGGACTCTACCAAAAAACGGTCACATTTCAGGGGAGCACGTCACGATTGAACGCCGATTGACAAGCTCGACCAGTTCCTGCCGTGGAACTGGACCGCTCAAAACCCCGCCATAGCCGCATAAAATCCACTCCGCCCGCGCGTCTTACCGTATGGATTCGGTCGACTGGTACAACAACCAGCGCCTCTTCGGCCCCATAGGCTACATCCCACCCGCCGAGGCCGAGGCAAACTACTATGCAGCCAAAGAGACCCTCGATATGGTTGCATGACACAATTGAAAATGCCGCCGGGAAAGCCGGGGCGGTTCAGACCGCAAATCTGAAAGGTCACTGCGCTGTGCTGCGAATGGCAATCTGGCATTGTTGCGCGATTCTTTGAAGTTTTTTCTTGCTCAGGTTAGAAGCGTCTATCGCTTTCTCGAATGTGCAAGCAAGCTCCGGTGCCGAAATCGTCTCGCCTAAACTGCGTATGACATCCTGTGGATTGACGATGCCATTCTTGTTGTATGAAAATTGCGAGACTAACGTATTCTGCTTGTCAAGAAGTTCGCCGTCCATTGCCCTATCTACAAAAGTGAGCATCATCGGTGCTTCATAATAGGCGCGCCAGTTGTGTTCAGAGATCGACCCGAGGCGCTTGGGCGATAGCTTTTCAAGTGCCCGGCCCTGTGCAGTAAAGCCATCCGCGATGTCTAGGATTTGGTCATAGTCCAATATGTCCTGCGCGCGCATTCGTGCCAAGGCGGCAAATTGTGCAAATCCCTCAACGACGAGCGCACTTCCCGCAGCTTTTTCAGGGACGACCTGATAGCCCCACCACAGGTGAGCAAGCTCGTGAGACAACACCATTTTTGACCAGTGTGCGAGCGCTGTTGATGCACCCTGGCGCGCGATAAGATGTTCGCCCATCGCGATGCCACCATTAAATGCGATGGCTTCTTCCCATCTGGAAGGTGTTTCAACGAACCAGATCGATTGACTTGGCGGGTTACCCCAAACCCGCGTATAGGCGGATAGTTCTTGAGCAATATATCGATTGATGGGTTCAGCCGTGCTCTGGGAATAAGGCGCCAAATAGGAGGTAACATCCCATCGACCGCAATCCACCTGGCATTGCGTCACTCGAAAGTTCGCCGCCGCAAGCAGCAGATTGCCCAGCGCTTCCTCAAAGAACGTGAGCTTCCAACTCGCGTTCTGAGAGTTTTTATTTACCAATTCAGCAGTGGCGACCATAATATCCGAAGGCGCCGTGACTGTGATTTCTCCAGAAAAGGCATCTATGCCGGTGTAAGGTTTCCCAACAGCGCACGTCGATCCATCAGTATTGCGCAGACATGCGCTGTTCGTCGGGAGAGGGATCAGATTGTCGGTTGTGAGAAATACGGCGTCGGACATCACAATTCTTTGTGAGTGAATATCAAACGGATTGCGGGCGTCGATTACCGCTGTGTAGTCGATTAGTGTTGTGTCACCGACAGCCAGATGTTGTGGAAGTTCCCATGCCGAAACGGTGCTGCCTTTGGCGCGCTGTTCTAGTGGTTCGCCCCCTATTGCAGCTTGTTGTATTAACAGCGTCGGCGCATTGGAAAGAAAGAGGGTTTTGATCGGTTGCTGACCCCGATTTTCGAGGCTTAGCCGACCCTTGATCGCAATCACCCGGTCGTGTCCGGAAAGTGTGACGTCCAGCAAGGCTCTTCGCAAAAAGGGTTGGCTCTCTATTTCAATGGCAAGTGCTTGTATCCGGTCATCGTTCTGAGCATAGCGAGCAGCATTGCGGTCCTGCATGTCTCCAATTTGAATGGCTAAGATCGCGGCACACACCAACAACCCCATAATGAGCGAACCCGGGATCACGGTTCCAATCGGAATTGGTTTTGTCCGGTTCGGGGATCGTCTGCGCTGCTCGGCCGCTGGTTCTGCTTGATCTGTCAAGCAGCGCATCAGATATAAGGCGACTATCATCGCAGCAGCGATCAAGCCCCAATAGCAGCGCAACAACCATCCGGCTTGGAGATTGAGAATGTCGGCTGAGACCTGGGTGACCTCGAGCTGAGGTGAGGTGCCGAACCCCGCGAATGAAATATCGGAATGGTTCTGCGCCAACAAGATCACTAGGCCAATGTATCCAATGAACACTGAGACGGTTAAGATCCATTTTTTGCAAATGGAATGAATAAAAATAGCTAGAACGCAAATAATGGATAAATCGAAAATTAACGCTAACAAAATCTGAAATGTGGCTGGGTGTCCTAAGTTTATACTATGAGAGAGCGTTAACTTTAAAGCAATCCATGAAGCCGCTGAAAATAAAAGTCCGATGATTAGACAAAAAAACGGAACGATGATAAATATTGTGGATAGATTTCCAGCGTGAAGTCTTTTTTGTATAGATTTGAGTGTGGAAGTTATGGATGGAACCACCAAAAACAACGCCAGTGCGACAATGATCGGAACAAACTGATTAATCGTGCCCAAACCGCTGATCGGGTCCATACCCACTTCAAGGCCATAGACATCCACGAGGCTGTTATTCACCAGCAATGTCAAGATCGTAAAATAGACGATGATGGCGAAGACAATCATGCCAACATCGAAAAAGCGATTCCGTTGCTGGCTATCGACGGAGCTCATGGTTACCGCCGCAAGGTCACTACAACGAGACTTACGGCGATAAGTGCGCTTATTGTCATCGATGCAATGCCGGGTTCGTTCACACCGATGAGGTCGAAACCTTGGGGAGCATCATTGAGACCAAACACATACAGCACCGCGCAGCCGATTGCCGTGCCCAGCATTGGGGTTGCCAAGATACGATGCGCGACGGTTTGCCAGAATGCGCTGAAGAACAACGCGCAGACCGCCGTTATTGCCTGGATCAAGGGAAGCACAAGGATTGCAGGACTTGCTGCGAGAAGCATCGGAGCGGCAAGTGCAAACCCGTGAACAAAATCGGGCTTCGGACTTTGAAGTGCCGGCTCACACCGCTCAAGAGATTGCGCTAGCCACATGTCTTGTTCACTATTTCGGTTGGTCAAAATCAGCGGAACGAATGCCGCCAGAACGATCGTGAAGCGGGGCTGCCCCGGGATTGCTATTGCCAGACCAAAAGCTAGGACCAATAGCGCAACTGAAAGGGGTGAAGGCCGATACAGCCTCGTGATGGTGTTCAGATAGGCATTCCAGATCAGACTAGGCGGGCTTGTAGGAACCTCGCCGGGCAAGTCCTGCGCTGTTATCGCCGCTGCAGTACGGGCGCCGCCGCTTTTCACTTTATGAGGGGCCGAGCGGCGCAAATCCCGGCGGTTAAGAAAGTTCCCTATCGCAAATAGCAACAACAGGCCGGCCGCCGCTATGGATCCAAACGCTTGCACTTGTCGGTCCATTATGTCCCACACGGAGATAGGCAGAACGTGCCAATTGAACGTGTTCTGTTTATCAATTGGCATGAAACCCAGTCCGATGCCTTCGTCTGCGTGTTCGGAACCCAGCATTTGGTTCAATGTGTTTGTGCCCAGCACCTCGAATCCACCACCGAGTGACACGATCACCAGCACCACCCAGAACCCAAACAGAGCCAGAGTGCGCGGCAAAGGAGCGGGAGGAAGCATCAGATCGACGATCGCTCCGACGATCACGGCTACGGTTATGGCTGGCAAAACGATCAGGACAAAGATACCAAAAGCATCAGGTGAGGGTGCATCGCCATACTTGAAGGCAATGCTCGCTCCGAGAATGACTGCGATCAGCAAACATAGTCCGATGGAGTAGACGATGTTCGCAAGCGCTCGTGCAATGGTGAGCCAGCGCGGATCGAGTGGCTGGGTTTTCCATAAAGGCTGCAAATTCTGCAAAGAGTCGCGCGCGTTGCCAATCTGAAGGATAAATGAAAAAATCAGTATCATCAGCACATTGAGCACCAGGCCTGCTGATAAAAGCGCGGTGTCGGGCCCCAACAGGGGGGCTCGCGAACCCACCTGAATGATCGTGTAATTGGAACTGCGGGAGGGTGTCAGCGCAGTGGACAAACCCAAGATAACGAACAAAAAAACCAAAGCCGTGCGATTGCGTAAGCGAATTGCAAGTTCCACGTGCACAGTCGCGGCCAGCTGTAAAAAGACCTGATGCATTGTCATGTCAGAACAAGATCCCGTTGCGACACGAGCAGCTGGCACGCTCCGGCTTCGACTGCCTCTTCGACGTGATGAGTACACAGGATCACGGTACGTTCTTGCGCATGCTGCGCCAGCAGGTCTATCCCGCTTGCTCGCGAGACCGGGTCCACGCCAGCAAACGGTTCATCGAGAAGGCAAACACTCGCCGCCTTGTTCTGCAGGACATAGGCCAATCCAAGCCGCTGAAGCATCCCCTGACTATAGGTCGACGTCCGCTTTTGCGATTGTTCCTCCAGCCCGACTTTCGTCAGCCAGTATTGCGCCGACTTGTTGGCCTGCACGCCCTTGTAGCCGCGCAATTTCAGAAAGTAGGCGAGAAAGGCAAGGCCTGTGAGGTCGGGATAGGCCGCGAAATTCTGAGGCTGAAACGCTGCCTGCATGAGAAATTGTCTGCGATGCCGGCGATTATCGATTTCGCCGAGCCTGATGGTCCCCGCGTTGATTGCATGCAGGCCCATGATCGCGCGAAGGAATGTGGATTTCCCGGCGCCGTTGGGACCAGTCAACGCATACATTCCCTGGCCCAAACTGAGGTGATCAGTGAGAATGAGAGGCTCGCCTGCCAGCGAATTGATCTCCAGGCTGTCGAACGTCAGCTGCGCCACCGCTTCGAGTCCTTTTTGCTATGGCTCAGCCCGAAGCAAGCGCAGGCATGCGCGCTTCGCGAGCGTATTCGATCAAACCATCGTGCAGTTTGATGCAGTAGTCTATACTCTCGAGCAATAAGCCTTTGTGCGCAATCACGATTATCGTGCGTTTGCCATCTAGCTCACGCAGCGCCGCTGCGATTGCTTTTTCACTGGTGGGATCGAGTGACGCGGTCGCCTCATCAAGAATGAGCGTGCCGGGATTCCCGGCCAAAGCTCGCGCCAGAGCGATGCGCTGCTGCTGACCCCGAGACAAATTCCCCGCATTCTCTTCCAAAACGTGGTCGAAGCCATTCGGCAGGGATTCGATAAATGACGCAATATGCGCTTGGCGTGCTGCACGGTATGCCGCTGCATCGTCTATCTCCTCCCGCCCAAACCGGATATTCTCCATTATGGAACCGGTAAAGAGAAAAGGGTTTTGCGGCACGACAGCCACTGCGTCCGTAAATTCCGCGCTATCCCCCAGAATCTCGACCCTGCCGGAGGTGGGTTCGATCAGTCCCAGCATTAGCGATGAAAGCGTGCTTTTTCCGGCGCCGCTCTCACCGATCAGCGCGGTCGTCTGGCCCACCGGAATGGTGAACGACACCCCGCGCAAGACATCCTTGTCCGAGCTTGGGTAGCGGAAATGCACATCGTGGAAACGGTAGCCGATCGGCCGCGGCTGTTCCGTTGCGGATGGGGCCTTTGATGGTGCGTCAAATTTTGTTGGTGGCTCGCACAACATGTGCTGGTGCTTTGTGAACAATGCACCCGCCTGCACCAGCCCGCCCGCTGATGTGCCCGCGTTCATCAATGCGGCGACGAGAATGAGGATGTAAGCCAAGAAAGCAATCAGATCGCTGGACTGGATGGTCCCAGCCTTGATCTCGACAACGCCGGTATAGAGAACGGCTGCTGTGGCCCCCGCAAGCACCATGAATATGACAGGGTTGATCAAGGCAAGAAAACGCTGATGCCTCCGCAAAAGCAGAAACAAATTGTTCAGCTTCGCGCGGAACCGGCCTATAAAGTATTGAGAGCGATCAAATGCTTCTATCACATAACGGTTATTGGATGCCTCCAACAAAGAGCCGATCACATCGGCCCGTTGTGCTTGCGCGTCGAGCAAGGCACCGGTCACGAAGCGGATCATCAAGAGGCACAGCCCAGCGACGATAGTCGCTCCTCCAAGAGTGACCAGAGCCATCTTGGTGTTAATCGCAAACATAAAAATCAGCGCGCCGACGACAAACAGAACGTGTCTGAGAAGAGCGATTAGCGTGTCGCCGACACCGCTCTGAATCACCGCCAAATCGGATACGAATTCAGACGCGATCTCACCGCTACGCTGCGGCGTATCGCGCAAGTAGGAGCGAGCCAGGAGATTGCTAAAAAACCGGCTGCGCAGGTCGTTACCCGTGTGCTCCGACGCGATAGCGACGAGATACCCGTAAATCCCCGCCAAAACCGCTTGCGCGATCCCCAGGAACAAAATCTCGAGCCCTGGTTGCAGCATAGCCCCAACCGAAACCGCACTGGGGTCCGAGGCAGTGGCCTCAAGGAACTCACCGATTTTTTTGGGAAGGAGCAAGACGAAAAGTGTTGATATAATCAGCGACGTGGCTGCAATCAGGTAGAGCGTTCGATGACGCAAGATAAGCGGAATAATAGAGGAAATCGCCTTCATTACGCTGCTTCTTTCTCGGATTGAGCGATCGTCTGCGAGACCAAACTGATGAGCCAGAGCGCGCTTAACGTGACGGGCAAGCTGAAGGCAGCATCTCGCTCGGCTTTGGACGGCAAACCTTCACGCAAAGGGTCGATGAAGCCATAGGCTCCGCTAGCAGTACGCTGCAGCGCGATGAACGCAACTGCTTCCTGCACATATTCGTCATGATACCTGGACGAGACGAGAAAGCGCAGAATATGCGACGCCAGATCTATTCGGTATTCGCGAACTTCGGACAGCGCCAGAAGAGCCAGTAAAGCCCCCATTTCCGATGATGGCTGCTCCCCGCGGGAGATCGCGATATCAACAATGGCTGTGATTTTTCCGGACGGTTCCAAGAGCAATTCATCGCCATTCTTGAGAACGGCCAGATTTGTTCGAGGCGGATTAGACATGCCAACGTCAGCAAGCAGCCGTTGAAGTCGCAGCACCCGGCTCTCGTTGCTCATGGCATCGTCGATCTGGTTGAAATGCTCTGCAACCATCCCAGCCAAATCGCCAAAAGCCGGCACATCTGCACCGACCGAGCGGAGGAGTTTGAAGTGTTCGATCAGCAAAATCGGATCAAGGTCTAGATTCTCGCGATTTGCGTGACCGACGATCAATTTGGCAAGCGCATCGCCCTCCTGCTGTGCGCGCTCGAAGCCCCGGCTGACTAAATCGGGCATGCCGATGAACACGCAACATTTCGCAAAGCTAGCTTTTGCTGCATAAGCAACGCTTTGGCGGTCAGAATTCTGGTAGTCCGTAAATCGATCAAGAAACGCCAATGTGGTATGCGCTTGTTGTTCCGAAAGAAGTTCGTTGCTTTTCATGCGCGCACGCTTTCCATAAATGCCGAGCGAGCAAGGCTGCTGCGCAACTTCAGCCCCCTGTCGGAGCGTTCGAGAAATTCCGGGTACAAGACGTCCTTGGACGGCGGAGGCATTATCCCTTCATCCGACAAAGAACTTTGATCCAACCTACGATAGGCTGCAGCCAACACCATCTGATTGCAAGGGAAAATCTCATGGCACAAATAGGCCAAGACAGCCAACCAGTTGGCGTCACCATTCCGGATTGCCCGCATCAGCAGTGCTGTCGCGAACACGAACGGTCTCTGATCGGGAAGGGCCTGGTGATGCTTCACCACGCTCATTGCGTGCATTAGCGATGTCACGTCGTACTCGTCGCTTCGGCTCCGCAAGACGCGCTTATCGATCATCGATTTGAGAGCGATGCTCGGGAGAACCTCAAAATTAATTGAGACAGTATCTGTGCCAAAGAGGGCATGAATTGCACTCAGCGACAGATAGGGCAGCTCGCTCATCAA
The DNA here is from genome assembly GCA_046316515.1 of Sandaracinobacter sp. Taxonomy (GTDB): domain Bacteria; phylum Pseudomonadota; class Alphaproteobacteria; order Sphingomonadales; family Sphingomonadaceae; genus Sandaracinobacteroides. The sequence goes on from JBKDAC010000013.1 coordinate 8,172, forward strand.
TATAATCTTGTGAGCCACCAGATCCGCCAGGGTTCGCAAGTAGTCAATGTCAAATTGGTCACTTCGCCTCGAAAGCGCGACCAGTAAGGCGATCGGATAAGCATGCTCAGCGTGCGAAAAAAGCACCTCTGTAAGAAGCCCCGCCTTCAACCATTCAAGGCTACGCTCCGCTGCTTGATCGCAGCAACCCTTCAATAGGGGGTTGCTCGGGTTGATGAGCAGAACCTCGCAAACATACGACAAATTCAAGAGAGTGTCGCTGCTTGGCAATGCTTCAAAGTCGGTGAATATCGTCTCCACTTCAAAATACAATTGCGATGTATGCATTATCCATCACCTCCGCAGAATCAAGTTTAACAAGATCGCGCCTACGAGTGTCGTATGATAAGCGGTGGCGAACATTGCCGATGGCGCGATATTATCGACTTGGATTTTTCTTTGCGGCATAATGCAGCCTTCTGGCCGCAGCTGGGCCAAGAAATAGTCGGTTGCAGTTCGAACGACCGTCAATTCCGCTCTTTTCGTTACACTTTTGTGAAAATCGCAGAAGTGCCAACAAATAAGTAACTCGCCCAGGATGTCGGTATTGTCGACCCGCATCATAATTACCATCAACGCAACCAGATGCGCGCGCATGCGCTGGACGATTT
>JBKDAC010000014.1:0-439 GCA_046316515.1 Sandaracinobacter sp.
GCTGGTCGCCGACCGTGAGGAAGCCGACATCCGCCACGAACTGCTGGCGGAGGCCATGCAGGCGTTGAACGACCGCGAGCGCCACATCCTGACCCAGCGCCGGCTGGTGGAGGAACCCCAGACGCTGGAGGATCTTTCCCAGGAATATGACATCTCTCGCGAGCGGGTGCGCCAGATCGAGGTTCGGGCGTTCGAGAAGCTTCAAAAAGAAATGGTTCGGTTGTCGCGGGAGCGACGGCTTATCGAAGCGTAGGCGGCCGCAGCCTGGAGGAGGATTGCGCAGCAATCGTCCGAAGGCCTGCGGACACGCCGAAGCGACCGGCCGGCTGAGTCGGCGATCTCAATCGCCGGCCCGCCCGACTCGTCGGGCAAAACACAGGGCCGGGGGTAGAGACCCCCGGCCCTTCGATTGCCGGCCGGCTTGCGCGCTGAGTCCGTC
>JBKDAC010000015.1:0-28385 GCA_046316515.1 Sandaracinobacter sp.
CCAATATGAAGGGCTTCAGAAGCTGCAGAGCACGCTGGGGCCAAAGGGCTTCACCGTGCTGGGCGTGCCCTCGGGCGACTTCGGTGGCCAGGAGTATGAGAAGGCCGGCGAGATCAAGGAATTCTGCGAGAGCAAGTTCGGGATCACCTTCCCGATGACCGAGAAGGCCGTGGTGAAGGGGCCGAATGCGATCCCGCTCTATCGCTGGGCGAAGGCGAGCCTGCCGACCGAGAATGAGCCCAAGTGGAACTTCCACAAGATCCTGATCGGCAAGGACGGGAAGCCGATTGCCGGGTTCAACAGCAAGGTGGAACCGACTTCGCCCGAGCTGAAGGCGGCGATCGAGAAGGCGCTGAAGGCGTGATCCGGGCGGGCCTTCTGCTAGCGGCAGGCCTGCTGCTGGCGAGCTGCGGGCAGAAGGCGGAAGAAACGCCCAAGGTGGCGGCTCCGGCCAAGCCGACGCTGGCGAGTGCCGCGAGCAGCGTTGCCTATACCTGCGAGAAGGACCTGCCCATCACGGCGATCCACGGCACCGACAAGGACGGAAAGCCCGATCTTGCGTTGATCATCAAGGGCCAGGATTTCCGGCTCACACCGAGCCCGGTCGCAGGGCGTTTCACCACCCAATATGGCCTCGAGCCGGGGCTGGGCCTCGCCTGGGTGGAAAAGGGCGACGAGGCCCTGTTGCAGCAGGCGCCGTTCAAGACAATCGACGACCCCAAGGTCGCGCAGACGTTGCGGACATGCAAGGTGAAGACGGAGCCGTCGGCGCCGGCGAAGTAGAACGCCGACCAGCGGATTTTCCGGTCGAAAGGTCATGAACGTCACGCCCATTCAGGGGTGCAGGCGCGGGCGCGTTGCACGGACCGGGGGCTGTAGGACAGCGAAAAGTTCGGAAGCCGACGGTTCAAACAGCGCGCGTGCAGGTTAGCGAGGCCTGCGCCTGTAGGACAGACGCGCCATGGTTCAGCTCCTCAATGCCTCGATCGGGCTGAGCTTGGCGGCGCGGGTTGCGGGCCACCAGCCGAAGAAGATGCCGATTCCGGCGGAGATTGCGAAGCTGATGATAACGGACGCTGCCGTGATGACGGTTGTGAAGGGCAGCAGCTTGCCGGCGATGACGGCGAGGCCAGTGCCGAGTGCCACGCCGATCAGGCAACCGACGAGGCTGAGCATCAGGGCCTCGAGCAGGAACTGGAGGCGGACCGCGGCGCGGCTGGCGCCGATGGCCATGCGGATGCCGATCTCGCGGGTGCGCTCGGTCACGCTCACCAGCATGATGTTCATGATGCCGATGCCGCCCACCACCAGGCTGATGCCGCCGATGGCGCCCAGCAGGTAGGAGATTGCGCCCGTCGTCTGCTGGAAGGTTTCGCCGACCGAGGTGATGTTGGTGACCTGGAAATCGTCGGGGTCGGTCTCGGAAATCTGGTGGCGGCGGCGGAGCATCTGCTTGATCGCCTCCTCGGTGCCGGGCAGCGCCTCGGGCGTTGTGACCGAGACGGAGATGGTGCGGACCGATTGACGGAAGGCGCCACCGCCCTGCACCAGCCGGAGCGCCGAGTTCAGCGGCAGGACGATGGTGTCGTCGCGGTTCGAGCCTCCGATGCCCTGCCCGCGGGTGGGCAGCACGCCGATGACCGTGAAGGTGACGCCGCGGATGCGGATCTGTGCCCCAAGCGGATCGTTGGCGCCGAACAGCTCGTCGGCGACCGTTTCGCCGATGACTGCGACGCGCGCGGCCGAGCGGTTCTCGTTCTCGGTGAAGGGGCGGCCGCGATCGGGATACCAATCCTGGACAGTGAACCAACTGGGGGTGGAGGAGGAGACCTGCGTCTGCCAGTTGGCGGGGCCGGCGACCACCTGGGCGCCGAACGCCGATTGCGGCGCGGCGGCGACAACCGTGGGCAGCGCCTCGATGGCGGAGGCGTCGTCGAGCGTGAGGGTGGGTGCCGTGCCGAGCCCCTGCGCAAAGCCGCCACCCGAGCGCGCGGCGCCCGAGGTGATGATGAGGAGGTTGGAGCCCAAGGAGCTGATCTGCTGCTCGATGTAGCGCTGCACGCCTGCGCCGATGGCCAGCATCAGGATGACGGCGGCGACGCCGATGATCATGCCGAGCATGGTGAGGACCGAGCGCAACCGGTTTGCGACCAGCGCGCTCCAGGCCTCGGCGAGCATGGCGCCTAGCAAGGCTCAGCCTTCCGCATGGGCATAGTCATGCCCGGCGCCGGCGAGTGCCAGTTTGGTGGGCGGGCCATCGTAGGTGATGCGGCCGTCCTGGATGCGGACGACGCGGTTGGTGGCGGCCGCGACGCCGGGATCGTGGGTGACGAGGACAGCGGTGACGCCCTGCTCTGCGTTCAGCGAGCGGAACATGGCGAGGATTTCGGCGCCGGTCTTGGTGTCGAGCGCGCCGGTCGGCTCGTCGGCCAGCAGCAGGCTGGGCCGGTTGGCGAGCGCGCGGGCAACTGCAACCCGCTGCTGCTGCCCGCCCGAAAGCTGCGACGGGCGCGAGCCTTCCTTGCCGGCAAGGCCCACAAGCGCCAGCAGCTCGTCGGCGCGGGCGTTGCGATCCTTGAGCGAAAAGCCCGAATAGACCAGCGGCAGCGCCACATTTGCCCGGGCGGACAGGCGCGGCAGCAGGTTGAACTGCTGGAAGACGAAGCCGATCGAGCGGTTGCGCAAGGCCGCCAGCGCCTTCTCGTCGAAGGCGGAAATGTCCGTGCCGTCGAAGTGATAGCTGCCCTCGGTTGCGGTATCGAGGCAGCCGATGATGTTCATCAGCGTCGACTTGCCTGAGCCAGACGGGCCCATGATCGACAGGAACTCGCCCTGCTGCACCCGGAAGGACACGCCGTGCAGCGCGCGAAAGGCGCCGGCTTCGGAAGGGTAGTCCTTGACGACGCCTTCGAGGTCCAGGACGGGCGGCGCGGCGCTCACTTGGCGTCGTCACCGCCCGGGGGCGCCTTGGGGTCCACCTCGCCGGTGATGACCTTGTCGCCGGCCTTCAGCTCGCCGCCGAGCACGATCGAGTTCTCGGCGTCGGCGGCGCCCAGCCGGATGCGGCGGGGCTGGGGCTTTCCGTCGGCGCCGAGGACGAAGATGGTGGTGCCGAAGCCCGATTGGGGCTTCGAGGCGGTCACCCCGGACTTCGCCTTCTCGGCGGCCTGCTGGCGCGTCCAGTCCTTCGGTTTCCAGGTCATCGCGGCGTTGGGCACCAGCAGCACGCCCTTGTGCTCCTTCACCAGGAAGCGGGCGTTCACCGTCATCCCCGGCAGCAACGCGCCGTCGGGGTTGGGCACGTCGACGACCACTGTGAAGGTGACGACATTCTGCTGGGTCGACGGGTTCAGCCGCACCTGGCTGACGGTGCCGCTGAACTGCCGGTCGTTGTAGGCGTCGACCGTGAAGCTGACCTTCTGGCCCAGCTGCACCCGGCTGACATCTGCCTCGCCGACCAGCGCCTCGATCTGCATCTGGGTGAGATCCTGCGCGATCGAGAAGAGCTCCGGCGTCTGGAAAGCGGCGGCAACCGTCTGGCCGATGTCGATCTTGCGGTTGATGATGACGCCCGAGACGGGGGCGACGATGATCGAGAAGTTGAGGTTGGCCTGGTCCTGCGCGACGCGGGCGCGGGCAGACTGCACCTGAGCGGCCTGCGAGCGGGCGGTTGCGACCGTCTGCTCATAATCCTGCTGGCTGATGAAATCCTGCTTTCGCAGCTCGGCGGCGCGGCGACGGTTCGCCTCGGCCAGCGCGGCCTGGGCCTCGGAATTGGCAAGCGAGGCCTGGGATTGCTGGAGCGCCGCGCGGAACAGGCGCGGGTCGAGCTCCAGCAGCACCTGGCCGGCCTTCACCCGGTCGTTGAAATCGACGTAGAGCTTCTCGACCGTGCCCGAGACCTGCGAGCCGACATTGACCACGCGCACCGGGTTGATGGTGCCGTTGGCGCTGATCTCCTCGGTGAGGTTGCCGGTGGCGACCTCGGTGATCTGGAAGCGCGCGGACGGGTCCTCCTCGCGCCGGGCGAAGGCGACGATGGCGGCCACGACGCCGGCCAACAGCGCGGTGATGCCGATGATGCGCCTTTTGGTCATTCGACTGCGTCTCCGATCTGGCCGATGGAACGGGCGAGCTGCAGCTCCGAGGAGCGGACGGCGAGCTCGGCCGAGACGAGCTGCTCGCGCGCGCCGGCGAGGCTCGCCTGCGCGTCCAGCAGTTCGGTGATGGTGGCAAGGCCTGCGCGGTAGCGGCCCTGTGCGAGAGCGGCCGCCTCGTCGGCGCTGGCGAGCAGGCGGCGCGCGGTTTCGAGGTGGGTCGCGTTGACGGCGAGGTCCTGATAGCGGCTCCAGACATCGAGCGCAGCCTGTTGTCGGCTGTCCTGCAGGTTGGCGTCGGCCTGCTCGGCGCTGGCGCGCGCTTCGCGAACGGCCGAGGTGCGACCGCCGCTGTCGAACAGGGGGATGTTGAGGGTGACGCCTGCGGTGCCGCTGGCCACGTCGCGCGCGGCGGTTCCGGCGGTGACGGTGGGGCCTGCGCCGAGCGTGACGTTGGGGCGACGCGCGGCCTCGGCCTGGCGCAGGGCGGCCTGGGCCTGGGCGAGGTTGGCCTCGCCGAGCTGAAGGTCGGGGCGCAGCCGGTCGGCCTCGGCAATCAGGGCATCGGCGGATTGGCGAAGTGCAGCGGCGCTGCCTTCGCGGGCCGGGGCAAGCGCGATGCGGGTGGAGGGCGGGAGGCTGAGCGCGGTTGCCAACCGCCCGAGCTGGGTCTCGAGCGTGCCTTCTGCGCGGCGGAGATCGAGCTGGGCGCGGGCAAAGGCGGCATCGGCCTGCAGCCGATCGGACTTGATCGCGATTCCCGCCTTCTCGCGCGCGGTCGCCGCCTCGAGCGAGTTCTTCGCGAAGCCGAGGTTGGCGCGCTGGGCATCGACCGACTGATAGGCGGCGATGCTGCTGTTGTAGGCGATGCCGGTTTCCAGAACGACGGCCTGGGCGCGATCGGCGAAGCCGGCGAGTGCTGCGGCACGGCCTGCCTCGGCCAGCGCGATGCGGGCTTCGCGGCCGCCGAAATCATAGAGCAGCCAGTTGAGCGAGAGCGCGGCAGTGGCCGAGGCGCTGCTGTTCGTGGAGACGGGAAAGCCGCCACCCGACAAGCGGCTCCAGCTGGCGTCGGGGCCGAACGAGGCATCGAGGCGCGGGCCATAGGCGGCGCGGGCCTGCACCTCGCGCTCGGCCGCGGCGCGGACGCCGGCCCAGGCGCTGCGGGTGGCGGGTGCCCGGCATAGCGCGATGTCGACGAGATCGGGCAGCGCAAGCGGGCGGGCGGGGATCTGGGTGGCGACGGCACAGGCCGGCGGCTGCAGCCCTGCCGCGGGAAAATCCTGCGCGGCGGGCGGTGGGGCGGCCGAGACGGGTGCTGTCGCCAGCAGGAGAATGGGGACGATGCGGGAGGGGAGCTGGTGGCGAAACAAGACAGGTCCATCCCCAAGGCATTTGCAGGAGCGATGGCGCACCCCATTGCGGCTTTCCCCGAGCCTTGCCGCAAGTCAAGCGCGCACATCCGAAATTGCCGGGGGTTTTGCGACGAGACGACGCGCGCTAGAACGGTTGCGACATACTGGGAAACGGGGCCTGAGACTATGCCGAGCATATTGCTGGTGGATGATGATCCGGGCATCCGCGACCTCGTGTCGGACTTTCTGTCGCGGCACGGCTATGCGGTGACAACGGCCGGGGACGGGATCGCGATGGACCGGGAGATTGCGCAGGCCGAGCGGCCCTTCGACCTGGTGGTGCTGGACCTGATGATGCCGGGCGAGAACGGGCTGGAGATCGCCCGCCGGCTGTCGGCCAAGGGGGGGCCCGCCATCATCATGTTGTCGGCCATGGGCGAGGACAGCGACCGGATCATCGGCCTGGAAGTGGGAGCCGACGATTATCTGCCTAAGCCGTGCAACCCGCGCGAACTGCTGGCCCGGGTCCGCGCGGTGCTGCGCCGGCGGCAGGACATCAGCGGCGACGTCCCGGGCGTGATCGCCGAATTCGCGGGCTGGCGGCTGGATCTGGTGCGCCGGGAGCTGACATCGCCAGACAATGTCCTGATCAGCCTGTCGGATGGGGAATCCTCGTTGCTGCGTGTGTTCGTGGAGCGGCCGCAGCAGCCGCTGACCCGCGAGGAGCTGCTGGAGCATGCGCGCGGACGCGAGACGGACAGCTATGACCGGTCGATCGACGTGCAGATCAGCCGGCTGCGGCGCAAGCTGGACGGGGCAGTGCGCAACCATGAGGAGCTGATCCGCACTGTGCGCAACGAGGGCTATATGTTCACGCCGAAGGTGACACGGCGCTGAGCACCCGCGGCGATCAGGACCCGGGGCGGACAGAGGGCGGGACCCGGGCGCCCGAGGTGCCCAGCAGTCTGTTCACGCAGATCTTCGCGCTGGTGCTGGCGACGGTTGCGATTGCGCAGCTGATCAATCTTGCCCTGCTGGCGGCGCTGCCGCCCGATCCGCCGCGCATCGTCCCGTTGAACCGCCTGGCGACGGCCATCCGCGCCGAGGACAGCCAGGCGCTGCAGTTCCGTCGCCTGCCGACCCCGCCCTTCCCGGCCGGCCAGGCCGGGCCGGGGGCCGCGCGGATCGAGGCGGATCTGGCCCGGCGGCTGGAGCGGTCGCCTGCGGACGTCATCATCCAGCTGAACGCGATGCAGGGCCGGAAGTTCGTGGAATATTATCCCGCAGGCTCCAACACGCCCGAAGCCGCGCTGCAGGGGCAGTTCCGCGTGGCCATCCGCGACGGCGATGGATGGCTGCTGGTGGAACCCGCCGACCAGCGCCTGTTCGCCACGCGCGAGCGCCAGTTCCTGCTGCTGTTCCTGCAGAGCGCGGGGGCCATGCTGCCCATTGCATGGATGTTCGCCCGCCGGCTTGCCCAGCCGTTCGAGCAGTTTGCCGACGCGGCCGAGGCCCTGGGCCGCGATCCCCGCGCGCCGCCTCCGCAAGTGCGGGGCCCGGCCGAGGTGGAGCGCGCGTCCGATGCGTTTCGCCAGATGCAGCAGCGCCTGCAGGCCTATGTGACCGATCGGACGCAGATGCTGGGCGCGATCGCGCATGATCTGAGGACGCCACTGACCCGGCTCGCCTTTCGGCTGGAGAGCCTGGACGAGTCCGACCGTGTGCGGCTGCGGGCCGATGTCGCCGAGATGGAAGCGATGGTGCAGTCGACCCTGGGGCTTGCCCGCGCCGACAGTCAGCCGGTGCAGCGGCAACGGCTGGAGCTGGGCTCGCTGGTGGAAAAGGCCGCCGAAGACCTGGCCGTGACAGGCCGCAAGGTCAGCGCCGAGGCACTGGACAGGCTGGTGGTGGATGGCGACCCCGTCGGGCTGCGGCGGCTGTTCACCAACCTGCTGGACAATGGCGAAAGCTATGGCCGCCAGGCCCATGCCCGCGCCTGGCGCGACGGGGCGATGGCCGTGGTCGATGTGCTGGACGAAGGGCCGGGGCTTCCCGCAGGCGAGGAGGAAAAGGTCTTCGAGCCCTTCTATCGGCTGGAAAGGTCGCGCAGCCGCGGCACGGGCGGCACCGGGCTGGGCCTGTCGGTCGCGCGCTCCATCGCGCGGCTGCATGGGGGAGATGTGGTGCTGTCAAACCGCCCGGGCAAAGGGTTGCGGGCGCGGGTGACCCTTCCGATCACGCCCTAATGGGGCCTCAGCTGCGCAGCAGCGCGGCCTCGACCTGGGCCCACAGCGCTGCGAACGCCCGGGCCGGCGCGCCGGCCGGCTGGAAGGCGGCAATCGGAGCCCGGTGCAACGACATCTGCTCCACTGCCGCCGAATAGGGGATGAGCGGCCAGTCGGGCCGGGTCGCGACGGTCTCGCGGTGCAGGCGCCGGCGCAGATCCGCCATGTTCCAGACCGGCAGGATTGGGGGCGTCCCCTTATGGTTCCGCAGCAGTTCGTCGCGCAGCTGTTCGGTCGCGCGGCCCGACAAGGGTGATGGAAGCGTCGGCATCACCAGCAGGTCGGCCGCGCGGAACACCCGGTCGGCAAGCTCGGACAGGCCGGGCGGACAATCGATCAGAATCCGGTCATAGTCGTCGGTGAAGGCCTTCAGCTTGCGGCGGATGATCTTGGCCCTGTCGTCCCGCGCCAGATCCCCTTCCAGCCGCCGCAGCGACCGGTCGGCCGGCAGGATGTGCAGGTTGGGAAAATCGGTGTGAAGGATCAGGCCACCCGGCGCATCCTGTTCGGCAAATGCGTCGCGCGCGCGCAGCTTGGGCGGCGATTCCCGCTGCAGCAGCCAGGTCGCCGCCCCTTGCGCATCGAGATCCCACAGCAAGGTGCGCCGGCCGCCCTGTGTTGCGGCGGCATGGGCCAGGTTCACCGCCAGCGTGGACTTGCCGACGCCGCCCTTGACGGAAAACAAGGCAATGGACTTCATGGGGGCATCCTGGCGCCGGAACGGCAGGGGGGCAAGCCCCGTTCCGACCGTTGGATTCATGGTGGAGAAAGCTGTCAGGCAGCCAGGGCGGCTGCCAGCCGGTCGCGCAGAAGGCGCAGGTCCGCATAGACGCTGTCGTCCGGCCCGGCAGCGGCCGGTGCCGCTTGCATCGCGACTGGCGGCGCAGGTGCAGGCTGGGGCGCAGGCTGCGGCTCGGGCGTGCGGACGCTGCGCACGGGCGCCGTGCCGCCATTGGCAATGGCGACCAGATTGCCCGCCCCATGGTCGGAGATCAGCTTGCGGACCCCCTTCACGGTATAGCCGTCCTGGTGGAGCAGCTTGTGGAGCGCGGCCGCAAAGGCGATGTCGCCGGGGCGGTAATAGCGCCGGTTGCCGCCGCGCTGCAGCGGCTTCAGCTCTGGGAAACGGGTTTCCCAGAAGCGCAGCACATGCTGGGGCACGCCCAGCTGTTCCGACACTTCACGGATGGTCCGGAAGGCCGCGGGATCCTTGCCCGCAGGTTCACTGCCGGAAGGCGGCGCCATCAGTCGTTGATCTTCTGGCGCAGCAGCTGGCTCGGCCGGAAGGTCAGCACCGTGCGCGGCTGGATCGGCACTTCGACGCCGGTCTTCGGATTGCGGCCGACGCGCAGGCCCTTCTTGCGCAGCATGAAGCTGCCGAAGGAGGACAGCTTGACGTTGCCGCCGTTCAGCAGGGCCTCGGCCACATTGTCCAGAACCTGCTCGACCAGATCGGCGGATTCGGCGCGCGACAGGCCGATCGCCCGATGAAGCTCATCGGCCAGGTCCGCCCGGGTGAGGGTGGGTACTGCCTTCTGGGTCTGCGCCATCTCGCCCCCTGAAAATTCACGCCGAAAATCTGTGATCAACCAATTCGACTCGGCATTTCGGCCAATCCAAGCAGTGCAATTCTAATCAAGAGCGTGATTTGGCGAAAGCCCTTATCACCACATCAAATGCTTAATGCAGAGGTGGTTAACAGTTGCGGATCGCGCAGCGCCATGCAGGGCGTGACGAACGCTGCCGCAAGCGCGGCAAATGCCGGGCCGCGCCGGGCCTACATGCGCAGCAGCACGGCCCCCCAAGTGAAACCGCCGCCCATCGCTTCCAGCAGGCACAGATGCCCGGGGCGGATGCGGCCGTCGCGAACGGCAGTATCCAGTGCGAGCGGCACCGACGCGGCCGACGTGTTGGCATGGCTGCCGACCGTCATCACGATCCGCTCCATCGGCAGACCCAGCTTCTTCGCGGGTGCCTCGAGGATGCGGGCATTGGCCTGGTGGGGCACGATCCAGTCGAGATCCTGCGCCGTCAGCCCGGCATCACCAAGCACCTCCTCGGTCACCGCGGCAAGATTGCCGACGGCGTGGCGGAACACCTCGCGGCCCTTCATGCGCAGCTTGCCCACCCGGCCCGTGCTGCCGGGGCCGCCATCGACAGAGAGAAGGTCGCCGTGGCGGCCGTCGGCGTGGAGCCGGGCTGCGATCAGGCCGCGGTCGGTCCCTTCCTGCGCTTCCAGCACGACCGCGCCGGCACCGTCGCCGAACAGGACGGCGGTGGTGCGGTCCTCCCAGTCCAGAATGCGGCTGAACAGCTCGGCGCCGATCACCAGCGCGCGGCTATGGGCGCCCGTCCGCAGCAGCGCGTCGGCAATGGTGATCGCATAGACGAAGCCGGAACAGACGGCGGCGACATCGAAGGCGGCGCCCTGCCCGATGCCCAGCCGGGCCTGCACGCGCGTGGCCGTGGCAGGGAATGTGTCGTCGGGCGTTGCGGTGGCGACGATGACCAGGTCGATGTCGGCAGGGCCCACGCCGGCCGCCGCCAGCGCGCGCTCTGCGGCCTCCACCGCCAGATCGGATGTCTTCACATGGGGTTCGGCAATGCGACGCTCGCGGATGCCGGTGCGCTCGATGATCCAGGCGTCGGTCGTATCAAGGCGCTGTTCGAGGTCGGCATTGGTGACCGGGCCGGGCGGCAACGCGCTTCCTGTGCCGATGATGACGGAGCGGCGGGCCATGGGCAGTCGTGCAGCGGAAATCAGGCCGCGTCCGCGGCGGTATCGGTTCCGCCGGGCTGCGGTGCGCCGGCGCGATGGGCAGCGAAATTGGCCAGATCGGCCTTGATCCGCGCATGTATATCATGGGCAACCAGATCATGGGCAACCCCGATGGCGTTGGCGAAGCCCTTTATGTTGGCGGCACCGTGGCTTTTCACCACCACGCCGTTCAGGCCCAGGAAGACGGCGCCATTGTGGTTGTTGGGGTCCAGCTGGTCGCGCAGCGCCCGCAGCGCCGAGCGCGACAGCAGATAGCCGATCTTCGTCAGCAGACTGGCGCGATAGGCATTGCCCAGCAGGCCGGTGACGAGCTTTGCCGTTCCCTCGGCGGTCTTCAGCGCAATGTTGCCGGAAAAGCCGTCGGTGACGATCACGTCGGTGTTGCCCTGGGCAATTCCATTGCCCTCGACATTGCCCAGGAACTCGAGCGGAAGGTCCACGGCTGCCGTGCGGATCAGCTGGGCGGCATCGCGGATCTCCTCGGTGCCCTTCATGTCCTCCTCGCCGATGTTGAGGAAGGCAACCTTCGGGCGATCGAGCCCCAAGACGGTGCGGGCAAAGGCAGCGCCCATCACTGCGAACTGCACCAGATTCTCGGAGTCGCACTCGGTATTGGCGCCAAGATCGAGGACGACCGAATCGCTCTTCAGTGTGGGCATCAGCGCCACCAGCGCCGGGCGGTCGATCCCCTCCATCGTGCGCAGGGCGAGCTTGGCCATCGCCATCAGCGCGCCGGTGTTGCCGGCCGAGACCGCGGCAGAGGCCGCACCCGACTTCACCGCCTCGATGGCAAGGCCCATCGAGGTGGACTTGGCGCGGCGGATCGCCTGGGCCGGCTTGTCGGTTCCCAGGACAATGCCTTCGACGGGGATTATCTCTGCCTCGGCGGCCACACGCGGCGCATTGGCAAGCGCGGCGCGGATCGGGCCTTCCTGGCCATAGAGGCGGAAGCGGATGCCGGGATAGCGTTCCCGCGCGACTTCGGCCCCGGCGATGACGACCTCTGGGCCGATATCGCCACCCATCGCATCGAGCGCGATGACAGGGCGCCCGGGATTTTCGGGCCCGGGATTTTCGGACCCGGGATTTTCGGACCTGGGATTTTCGGACCTGGGATTTTCGGTTGTCACAGCGCCTGACTAGCCCTGCCCTGCAGGTGCCGCAAGCTGGCACCAGCCTTCCATGCGTGTGCAGGCCGGAACGCCCACAGCGCGTCGGATCAGTCTTGCGCGACGATCACTTCGCGACCGTCATAGAAGCCGCAGGCCGGGCAGATGTGGTGGGGCAGCTTCAGCTCGCCGCAATTCGAGCATTCCTGCGGCTGCACGACCGACAGCGCATGGTGGCTGCGCCGCATGTTGCGCCGGGAGGGCGAGGTCTTGCGCTTGGGGACGGCCATGAGGCACCTTCTTCTTTGCGTTTCGTGTGGGGGGTGGACCCCCGGGCGCGCAAAGGCGCCCGAACCACCCGTTGTGTCGGGAATCGAGCGCGCCCTATTAGTGCAATCTGCAGAAATGGCAAGAGCCGTAGGAGTGCAGGACGATGCAGATTACAATGATGAGTGCCGGAATTCTGGGCCTGTTGCTGCTATTTCTGGGCATTCGGGTGGTTCAGTTGCGGATGCAGACGCGCATTTCGCTGGGTGACGGGGACGATCCCGACATGGTGACCCGGGTGCGCGCGCACGGGAATGCCGCGGAGTGGATTCCGATCGGCCTGTTCCTGCTGTTCCTTGCGGAGCAGGCGCAGGGGAGCCACTGGCTGGTTGTCACGGGGGCGGCCTTTCTGGTGGCGGGCCGGCTGCTCCACCCCTTCGGCCTGGCGAACAGGTCGCCCAATGCCGCCCGGACACTGGGCATGGTGCTGACATGGACGGCGCTCGGCGGGCTGGCGATCCTGGTGTTCGTGCACGGGATCGGCTTTCGCTGAGGCAAGCGCGACAGGCGGGCCACCACAAGGCGCTTGCGTGGGGGGCGGGGGCGGGGGCAAGGCAGTTGTCATGATACCTGCCTTCTTCGGCCTTGCCGGCACCGCCCTCACGCCTGCGGAAACCGCCCTCTTCCGGGCCTCGGACCCGGCCGGCTATATCCTGTTCAAGCGCAATGTCGACACACCGGACCAGGTTCGCGCGCTGACCGACTCGCTGCGCGCGCTGTCGGGCAATCCGCGCCTGCCGATCCTGATCGACCAGGAAGGCGGCCGGGTCGCGCGGCTGAAGCCGCCGCACTGGCCCGAGTTTCCGCCCCCGATCGTCTTCGGGGACTGCTGGGACAAGGCGCCGCTGACGGCAATGGCGGCCGCGCGCGCCAATGCCCAGTCGTTGGGGACGATGCGGTCGGACCTTGGCGTGTCGGTCGATTGCCTGCCGCTGCTGGACGTGAAGGCGGACGGCATGCACGAGGTGATCGGCGACCGCAGCTATGGCACGGATCCCGGCATGGTTGCCTCTCTGGGCCGGGCGACGCTGGACGGGCTGAAGGCCGGCGGCTGCGTAGGCGTGGTGAAGCATATCCCGGGCCACGGGCGCGCAACGCTCGATTCGCACCTGGCGCTACCCACGGTGACGGCCAGCGCCGAGGAGCTGGAGACGGACCTGGTGCCCTTCCGCCGCCTGGCCGACGCGCCGATGGCGATGACCGCGCACATTCTCTACACCGCCTGGGACGAGCTGCTCTGCGCCTCGCTGTCGCCGAAGATCATCGCCGAGATTATCCGGGGCTCGATCGGGTTCGGCAATCTGCTGATGTCGGATGATCTGGGCATGCATGCCCTTGGGCTTCAGCCCGGCGGCAACAGCATGGCCGGCCGCGCCAACGGCGTGCTGGAGGCCGGGTGCGATATTGCGCTGCACTGTTCGGGCGATTTCGCCGAGATGCAGGAGATCGCCGACGCGCTGGCGCCGATCGGGCCCCAGGCGCGCGAACGGCTGGAGCGGGCGATGGCCTGGGCGGGTGCGCCTGTGGGCGACACGGCAACGCTCGCCGCGAAGCGCGACGCGCTGCTGGCTGCGGCGTGACGGAGCTTTTCGCGGAAGATCCGCCGCGGACCGCACCGCCGCCCGACGCGCTGATCGTCAGCTTCGAAAGCTGGGAGGGCCCGCTCGACCTGCTGCTGACGCTGGCGCGCAACCAGAAGATCGACCTCGCGAAGGTGCCGATTCTGCCGCTGGTCGAGCAGTATCTTGCCTATATCCAGCAGGCCCGCGCGCTGCGGCTGGAGATTGCGGCCGATTATCTGGTGATGGCGGCCTGGCTTGCCTATCTGAAATCGGCCCTGCTGCTTCCGCGCGAGGAGCAGCCCGAGCCCAACCCCAATGATCTTGCCGAGCGGCTGCGCTGGCGGCTGCAGCGGCTGGAGGCGATGCGCGATGCCGCCGACAAGCTGCTCAGGCGCGACCTTCTGGGTCGCGACGTGTTCCTGCGCGGCCGGCCCGAGGGGCTCCGCACCATCCGCCAGTCAGCCTGGGACGCGTCGCTCTATGATCTGCTGTCGGCCTATGGCGCGCTGAACCAGCGGCCCCGTGCGGGGCCCTGGACGCCGCACAACCGGGGCGCGATCTGCACGCTGGAGGAAGCGCTGCAGCGGCTGTCAGCGCTGATTGGCACCGCGCTCGACTGGACGGAGCTCGCGAAGTTCCTGCCGGCAACAGAGGACGCGGCGCTGGCCCGATCCACGCTGGCCTCCTCGTTCGTGGCTGCGCTGGAGCTGGCCCGCACGGGCCAGGCGGAACTGACGCAGGAATCGGCGTTCGGGCCGCTGCTGCTGCGGGTCAGAAGCGCCGGGACAGCCTGACGTCGGCGGCCTTCGGCCGCCGCAAGCGCGACTGCGCGCCGCCGCCAATGCGGCGCCCCCACGGAGAGCTTCGCCCGTGAGCGCCCTAAATCCTGGGCCTGCGGCCTGCCCAGGGCGCAGCGACTTCCACTTCGGCGGCCAGTTGCAGCAGCAGGTCCTCGCGACCGAAGGGCGCCATCGCCATGATGCCGATCGGCAGGCCATCATGCGACATGCCCAGCGGCAGTGTGATGGCAGGGCAGCCGGTCAGGTTGGCGAGGCCGGCAAAGGGGCAGAAGGCCGAGAATTCCTGGCCGAAAATGCCCGGATTGTCCTGATCCAGATGGAGAACACCCAGATCGATCGGCGGCTTCGACAGCGTCGGGCTCAGCAAAAGGTCATGATGGTCGAAGAAGCGGTCGATGGTGATCGCCGCCGTTTCGAAGGTCGCGATCGCCGCCTGCAGATCCTGCGCCGTGCGAGTCTCGGCGATATGCCGCCACATGGCGGTGATCTTCTCGATCGTCTCGGGCGTCGCCTCGTGCCCGACGGCGGCTGCGTGCGCTGCCAGCGTGCGGGCCGTGCAGGTGGCGATGTTGGTGGTATTCGCGGCCATCAGCACCGCCCAGTCGATCGCGGGCACGTCCTCGCGCACGATATGGCCCAGCCGGCCGATCATCAGCGCCGCATCGTGCAGCACAGCATGCACGTCGGGATCGACATGGCCGCCGTCGAAGGGGCGGAGCATCAGCGCGACGTTCAGGCGCGGCGACTTGCGCGTGATGGCGGCAAGATAGCCACCATCGGGCCGGGGCGGGCGCACCCGGTCGCCGGGGGCGGGGTGGCCGAACACGTCCAGGAAGGCGGCTGCGTCCCGCACGCTGCGGCTGATGGGGCCGATCCCCGACAGGCCGTTCCAGTCCTCCACCTTGCCGGGGCCCAGCGGAATGCGCCCACGCGATGTCTTCAGGCCCAGAAGCCCGCAGCACGATGCCGGCACACGGACCGATCCGCCGCCGTCGGACGCCTGCGCCATCGGAACGACGCCGGCGGCAACCGCGGCCGCGCTGCCACCCGACGACCCGCCGGTCGTCTTCTCAGGGTTCCAGGGGTTTCGGGTGCGACCTGCCGCCAGCGATTCGGTGGTGACGGTGAGGCCGAGTTCGGGCGTCGTCGTCTTGCCGAACGTAAGGAGCCCGGCGGCGTCGGCCCTGTCGACGAAATGGCTGTTCTGCCCGGCCAGATGGTCGAGATAGCGGCTGCCGGACCCGGTGCGAATGCCCGCGATGTCGATCCCCAGGTCCTTCACCAGGAAGGGAACGCCGGCAAGCGGGCCCTGCGGCAGGGGCCGGGCGGCCTGGGCACGGGCCCGGTCGGTCGCGTCCTGCGCCAGGAAGTTCAGCAGCGGATTGGTCGCCGCCAGCCGCACGATCGCCACCTCCAGCAGCTCAGCCGGGCTGACGTCTCCTGCCGCCACATGCGCCGCAAGGCCGACTGCGTCCGACTGGCGATAGAGCGTTTCGATGTCCGTCATGCGCGTTGCTGCATCCGGTCAAGGGCTGCCGCGAGGTCGGCAATCAGGTCATCCGGGTCCTCGAGGCCGATGGAAAGGCGCAAGGACAGGCCGGAGGGCTTGAACGTGTTCAGCCGCCGGATCGCCTCGGGGCTGGTTGGGATGCACAGGCTTTCATAGCCGCCCCAGGAAAAGCCGATGCCGAAATGGTGGAGGTCGTCGCAGAAGCGGGCGGCGTCCTTGCGGCTGCCAACCTTCAGCACCAGGCCGAACAGGCCGGAGCTGCCGCTGAAATCGCGTTTCCAGATCGCGTGGCCGGGGCAATCGGGAAGGGCCGGGTGCAGCACACGATCCACCAGCGGGTGCGCCTTCAGCCAGCGGGCGATAGTCAGCGCCGACGCCTCGTGCCGGGCCATGCGCACCGGCAGCGTGCGGAAGCCGCGCAGCGCAAGTGCCGCCTCGTCCCCCGACACGCACTGGCCCAGCTGCCAGGCGGTGGCGCGCAGGCGGGCGAAGAAGGGAGCGGTGGCCGAGACCGAACCCATCATCACGTCCGAATGGCCGCCGACATATTTGGTGAGCGCCTGCATGACCATGTCGCAGCCAGCGGCGATTCCCTTGAACTGCAGGCTGGCGGCCCAGGTGTTGTCGAGCAAAGTGGGGATGCCGCGGGCGCGGGCGGCAGCCGCGATGGCCGGCACATCCTGCACCTCGAACGTCAGTGAGCCGGGGCTTTCCAGAAGCACGAGCGCGGTTTCGGGGCGGAACAGCGCCTCGATCCCCGCGCCGATCAGCGGATCATAGGGCTCGGCCTCCACCCCCAGCCGCTTGAGGAGGCCCTGCCCCATCGCGGTTGTCGGGTCGTAGGCGCTGTCGGGCAGCAGGATGTGTGCGCCCGGCTTCGCGACCGACAGGATGGCACCGGCGATTGCCGCAACGCCCGAAGGATAGAGCATGGTGCCGGCAGCGCCCGGTTCGAGACCGGTGAGGGCTTCGCGCAGCGCCCAGGTGGTTGGCGTGCCCTTGCGACCGTAGAAAAGCGTCTCGTCCTGCTTGCTGTTCGCCGCGTCCATGTCGGCTATGGTGGGATAGAGGATCGTGGACGCGCGCCAGACCGGCGGGTTCACGATCCCGCCGGTGCCTTCGTGATTTTGCGTCCACTCAGGGCGTCGGCCTGCCTCGGCGGCCCAGGTGGAGGGGTTTTTCTCGCTCACGGGCGAGGCCCTCCGCGGGGGGTGTCGCGTTGGCGGCGGCGCGCAGTCGCCCTTGCGAACCCGAAAGGGTTCGAAGCGATCACGCGCCAGTGACGACCGGGGTGTCGGAGTGCGCGCCCCATTCGGCCCAGCTGCCATCATAGAGCGCCGGATCCTTGGCGCCCAGCACGGTGGCGGCGAGCACGATGGACGAGGCGGTGATGCCCGAGCCGCAGGTGGCGATCAGCGGTTTCAGCGGATCGACTCCGGCGGAAGCAAAGGCGGCCTTCAGCCCCTCGGCGTCCTTCAACGTGCCGTCGGCATTATAGAGGCTGCTGTAGGGCAGGTTCTTCGCGCCGGGCATGTGGCCGGCACGAACACCGGGCCGCGCCTCGGGCTCGGACCCGGCGAACCGGCCGGCCGAGCGGGCGTCGACAACCTGCGCGCTGCCCGACTTCAGATTCTCGCGCATGCCATCCAGGTCGCGCACTGACGAGGTGTCGGCCCAGACGGTGAAGTGGCGGTGCCGCACGACGGGCCTGCCGCTTTCCAGCCCGCCACCGGCGGCCTTCCACGCATCCAGCCCGCCATCGAGCACGGCGACCTGGTGTGCACCGAACACGTGGAACATCCACCAGGCGCGCGCCGCCGACTTCAGCGGACTGTTATCATAGACGATGATCCGCGAGCCATCGCCGAGGCCCATCGCCTGCGCCCGGCTGGCGAACTTTTCCGGCCGGGGCAGCATGAAAGGCAGGCCCGACGACGGGTCCGTCACTTCCTCGAGATCCAGAAAGACGGCGCCCGGAATATGGGAAGTCTCGAACTCGGCGCGCGCGTTGCGCCCATGTTCGGGCAGGAACAGCGTGGCATCGACCACCCGAACGTCGCTCTTCTGATATTCGGCTTTCAGCCACTCCGCGCTGACAATCGCGTCCATCAAGTCCCCACAGGAAAGAGTATTCGCCAGAGTTTCGCGCCGATCCCGAAACCGGAGTCGCGGGGGTCGGCACGGTCGGCACAGCCGACAAGGATTGGCGGCCTCTTACCGGCCGATGTCGGCCGCGACAAGCTTCATCGGCCAATCCGGACCAGCGAACAACAGCGGCCGGAAACAAGGCTCAAGGGCCGGCATCACCTGCCGTAACTGAACCATTGGATACAAGGGCAGGACCATATGGGACAGGTTCCGGGAGAGTCGTTGCATGGAAGGCCGCCTGCAGCGACGGCGCTGAACGAGGGATTTGATGCCGTGAAGGCTGCGGCCGGGCCGTGGGAATTGCAGCGCCGCGATGCCGTGGCAGACGGCCTGCCCGGAGACCTTCTGTCGCAGATGGGAAACGGCGAACTGCTGTCGGGCATCGAACGGCGCCTGCCGCGCCGGGCAGAGGTGCTGTGGAACCGCCTGCGCGACGACGCGGCGCTTCCGCCGGCGGAAGCCGCAGGTGCGCTGCTGGCGGCTCCTTTTTCCACCCAGGCGCTGCTGGTGACGAAGCCGGTGCGCGGCCGGCCGCAGATTGCCTTTGTGGGCGGCGATATCAGCTGGCTGGGGCCGGCGAGCGTCGGCCCGGCCTTCGCGGACTCGCGGCCGTCGGCCCCGATTCCTCACCGCCTCGTGGCGCTTGCCCTGGCGGCGGTCGCGGCCGGCGAACCCCGGCACCTCGACAGCGATTTCGATCCCGACACCGGCGGTGCCCGGCCGGGCATCCTGTTCCGCGCCGTCGCGTTGCCACTGGCAGCCGATCCGGAAAGCGGGCTTGCGGGCCTGGCGGTCGCGGTGCTGTCGTGGCGCAAGCTGCTGTCGCAGGACGAGACCGATGCGCTGCATTCCGAGCTGCAGGCGGCCATCAGCTGGCTGGGCGCGGCCGGAAGGTCGGGGCCGGATCGCTGATCCGCGTGGGCGGACGGGCGAAAACTCGCCTCACCGGCGCCGATGGCCGCAGATTCTGCGGGGCTGGCCGCAACATTCCGCAGCCCGGGCCGCTTGAAGCACGGTAATAGGAGGCGCATAGCCCAGCCGCGGGCCCGAGACCGTGCAAATGCGGCCGGGCAGCCCTGACAAGCGAGAGCGAGCGCATGCCAACAAAGCCCCAGACGGCAGATCTTCCCGCGGTTGATCCCACGAGCTTTCCCCAGGCGCTGACGCGTCAGTTCCGCGACCTGCTGTTCGGCAGCGCCCCGGAATCCGAGCTGGAACATCTGACCGAGGCGGATTTCGAGCGCCTGTCGGCCCTTGCCTTCCAGACCTTCGCCGTCCGCATTCCCGGCACCCACAATGCCCATGTCGGCGCTGGCGAGGGCGATGTCGGCCACCGGCACATTCCGGTGATCCTGGCCACCGACGACATGCCTTTCCTGGTCGATTCCGCCACGGCCGCTGTGGGCAGCTTCGGGCTGGAAATCCAGCGCCTGCTGCACCCCATTCTGGGCGTGCGCCGCGACGGCGACGGCCGGGTGGTCGCGCTGGGCGAGCCGGATGCCCCGCGCGAGAGCCTGATTCTGATGGACGTGGATCGGGCACCTGCCAAGAAGCGCGCCGACCTGCAGCACAGCCTCGACCTCGTCTATGGCGATGTCCGGCGCGCGGTGCACGACTGGCAGCTGATGCTGCGCGAACTGCGCGGGGCAGCCCGCGCGCTGAACGATTGCCCGCCCCCCATCGCCCCGCATGTGCTGGCCGAGACGATCGCCTTCCTGGAATGGCTGGCGGCCGACAATTTCACCCTTCTGGGCCATGCAGACGGCGACACCCGCATGGGCCTGCTGCGCGACACAGCGCGTTGGTCGGCGCCCGAGGATGACGGCCAGGAGGTCGATCCCGTCAGCATCCACAAGTCGCCGATGCGTTCCACCGTCCACCGGTTGGTCCCGCTGGACGTGATCACCGTGCGCCGCTTCGACAGCAGCGGCAAGGTGACGGGCGCGGCCCATTTCCTGGGCCTGTTCGCCAGCGCCGCGCTGCGGGAAAGCCCGCGCCGCGTGCCGCTGGTGCGGCGCAAGGTGGCCGAAGTCGCCGAGCGGCTGGGCTATACGCCGCGCAGCCACGCCGGCCGCGCGCTGACCCATGTGATCGAGACCTTCCCCCGGGAAGAGATGTTCCAGATCGACACCGACGAGCTGCTGGAAATGGCGACCGGCCTCCTCAGCCTGCTCGATCGCCCCCGGCCCCAGCTGTTCGCCCGGCGCGACACGCGGTCGAACAAGGCGTCGATCCTGGTCTATATCCCGCGCGAGACCTATTCGGCAGACCTGCGCCAGCGCGTCGGCGCAATGCTGGAGGCCGAGTGCGGCGGCAAGCTAGGCAAGTTCGATGCCGAACTGCGCGCCGAGGGCCTGGCCCGGGTGCACTATGTGGTCGAGGGCGCGACCCGTGACCCGCATGTGGAGCATCTGAACCAGCAGCTGGTGCAGCTGACCCGCGGCTGGGACGACGAACTGGAGCTGGCGCTGGTCGATCGGGCCGGTGCGATCCGCGCGGCGCGGCTGGCGCTGAGCCACGGCCGTGCCTTCTCGCCCGGCTACCGCTCGGAATTCACGCCGGCAGAAGCCGCCGCCGACATCCTGCGGCTGACCGAGCTGTCGACGCCCGAGGATCGGCATGTCGCGCTCTATCGCAAGGCGGACGACCCGGACACGGTGATCCGGCTGAAGATCTACCGGCTGGGCGAGATCATCCCGCTGTCGGACTCGGTGCCGATGCTCGAGAATTTCGGCTTCCGGGTGATTGAGGAAGTTCCCTATGACCTGGCCGCCGGGAAGATCGGCTGGATTCATGATTTCAAGCTGGAATCGACTGTTCCGCAAGACGAGCTTCCGCCCTTTTGCCGCGTGGTGAACCCCGCGCTCGACGCCGTGCTGTCGGGCGCGCAGGAAAATGACCCGTTCAACGCGCTGATCCCGGCCTGCGGGCTGACGGCCGAGGAAGCGAACTGGCTGCGCGCCTGGTTCCGCTATCTGCGCCAGACGGGCGTTGCCTATTCCATCCAGACCGTTGTCGACGCGCTGAAGCGCAACAAGGCCGCGACGCTGGCGCTGATCGCGCTGTTCCGCAGCCTGCATTCGCCCGAAGGCTCGGAAACCGCCGCCCGGGCAGCCGGACGCGAATTGCTGGACGCGCTGGATGCCGTGCAGGCGATTGACGAGGACCGGATCCTCCGCCTGTTCCTGGGGCTGGTGAACGCGATGCTGCGCACAAACGCCTTTGTGCCCGGCGGGCCGGGGGCGCTGGCCTTCAAGCTGGATTCCGCCCGGGTGCCGGGCCTGCCCAAGCCGCTGCCCTGGCGCGAGATCTGGGTCTATTCCCCCCGCGTGGAGGGCATTCACCTGCGCGGCGGCCGCATTGCGCGGGGCGGGCTGCGCTGGTCCGACCGGCGCGACGATTTCCGCACCGAGGTGCTGGGCCTAGTGAAGGCGCAGGTGGTGAAGAACAGCGTGATCGTGCCGACGGGCGCCAAGGGCGGCTTCTATCCGAAGCAACTGCCCGATCCAGCCACCAACCGCGACGCCTGGGCGGCCGAGGGGCTGGAGGCCTACAAGCTGTTCATCCGCACCCTGCTGTCGATCACCGACAATCTGGATGCGGCAGGCAAGGTGGTGCCGCCGGCCGATGTGGTGCGGCTGGACGAGGACGACCCCTATCTGGTGGTCGCCGCCGACAAGGGCACGGCCACCTTCTCGGACACCGCCAACGGCATCGCGCAGGAAGCCGGCTTCTGGCTGGGCGATGCCTTCGCGAGCGGCGGCTCGGCGGGATATGACCACAAGGCGATGGGCATCACCGCCCGCGGGGCCTGGGTGTCCGTCACCCGGCACTTCGCCGAGATGGGGATCGACATCCAGTCGGATCCCGTCACCGTGGCGGGCGTCGGCGACATGTCTGGCGACGTGTTCGGCAACGGCATGCTGCTGTCGAAGAGCCTGAAGCTGGTTGCCGCCTTCGATCACCGGCACATCGTCCTCGACCCCGATCCCGACCCTGCGACAAGCTGGGCCGAGCGCGCGCGCATGTTCGCGCTGCCGCGCTCCAGCTGGGCGGATTATGATGCGAAGCTGATCACGAAGGGCGGCGGGGTGTTTCCGCGGGCGCAGAAGTCGATCCCGGTCAGCGCAGAGGTGCAGGCGCTGCTGGGCCTGGACACCGACAGCGCAAGCCCGTCCGAGTTGATGACCGCGATCCTGAAGGCCCGCGTGGACCTGATGTGGTTCGGCGGCATCGGCACCTACATCAAGGCCGCGACCGAATCCCACGCCGAGGTGGGCGACCGGGCGAACGACGCCATCCGGGTGAACGGCCAGGAGGTGCGGGCCCGGGTGATGGGCGAAGGCGCGAACCTTGGCGCGACCCAAGCCGGCCGGATCGAGTTTGCCGGCCATGGCGGACGGCTGAACACCGACTTCATCGACAATTCGGCCGGCGTCGACACGTCGGACCATGAGGTGAACATCAAGATCGCGCTGGGCGCGGCGGTGCGCGCCGGGCGGCTTGATGCGGCCGAGCGCGACGGCTTCCTGGCCGAGATGACCGACGAGGTCGCAGCCTCGGTGCTGTCGAACAACGCGGCGCAGACGCTGGTGCTGTCGATCGCCGAAACGCACGCCCGCGAGCGGCTGCAGGGCCATGTCCGGCTGATGGAGATGCTGGAAGCCTCCGGCCGGCTCGACCGGGCTGTCGAGGGCCTGCCCGGCCCGCGCGAGATCGAGGAGCGCAAGCGCCTTGGCCGCGGCCTCACCCGGCCCGAGCTCGCGGTGCTTCTGTCCTATACCAAGATGGAGCTGAAGGACGCGCTGGTCGAAAGCGTGGTGGTGCTGGACCCGCTGCTGGAGGAGGACCTGTTCCGCGCCTTCCCGCCGATGATGCGGGAACGCTTTGCGACCGAGATCCGCAACCACCAGTTGCGGCGGCAGATCGTTGCCACCAAATTGGCGAACCTGCTGGTGAACCGGGGCGGCATGACGATGGCGCATGACCTCGCCGCCGAACTCGGCTGCCCGCTGTCCACCATCGCCGCCGCCTTCGTGTCGGCGCGCACCCTGTTCGACCTGGAAAGCCTGTGGACCGCGATCGATGCGGCGAAGGTGCCCGCAAACCAGGCGCTCGCCTTCCACGCCGAAGCCTCGCACGTGACGCGGATGCTGGTGGGGGATCTCGCCATGCGCACCGGCGCCGAAGAGCCCGAGCGGCTGTCGGCCCGGCTGGCCCCGGGGCTGAAGCGCCTGCTGGGCCGGCTGGACAAGCTGCTGCGGCCCGAGCCACGCGCGCAGGTGGAGGCCGTCCGGCAGCGCCTGACACTGGCCGGCGCACCCACCAATGTGTTGGACTGGATCGCCCCGCTTAACGCGCTGTCGGGCGCGGCGGGCGTTGTTGCCCTGGCGTCGGACCTGAACCTGGACGAAGCAAAGACGGCCGAAGCCTATACCCGGCTGGGCGAGGCTCTGGGCGTCGACTGGGCGCAGGGGGCAACCCGCGCGCTCAGCCCGTCCGACAGCTGGGAACGGCTGCTGGCGGCAACCACTGCGCGCAGCTTCGAGACCATGCGCCTCGACCTCATCCGTCGGCTGTCGGACAGGGGGGGCGACCCCCTGGCAGCCGCGTCCGGCTGGCTGAAGGTGCATGTGGACGAGGCCGAGGCGCTGGCGCGCACCATTCACGCCGCCCGCCAGTCCGGGGCGCCATCGCTGCCGATGCTGGCACACCTGGCAACCATCGCGCGATCGGCCCTGACTGTCTGAGAGCCTGGAGATCTGAGTTTCGGGGTGGGTCGAGGCCCACCCCGCATCGTCCGCCCCTTCCGCTTGCAAAACCACGCGGCGTGGCCTAAGGGCCCCGCTCCCCAAGACAGCCGGAGGGGCCAGCGGAATTCGCCGCGGGCCAGCGATCGGCAGGCAAGAAGAGAGACCAGCGCATGCCGTTTTACGAGCATGTCTACCTCGCGCGTCAGGATCTGGCGCCGGCGCAGGTGGAAGCCCTTACAGAGGCATTTACGAAGATCGTTTCCGAAACCGGCGGCGAAGTGAAGAGCACCGAATATTGGGGCCTTCGCAACATCGCCTATCGCATCCAGAAGAACCGCAAGGCGCATTATGTGATGCTGAACATCGACGGCCCCGCCGCCGCGATTCAGGAACTGGAGCGCCAGGTCGCCCTGAACGAAGACGTGATCCGCTATCAGACCATCCGTGTCGAAGCGCTGGAAACCGGCCCGTCGGCGATGATGAAGAAGTCTGATCGCGCAGAGCGTGGCGAACGCAGTGACCGGGGCGAGCGTGGCGAGCGCAGTGACCGCAGTGACCGGGGCGACCGTGGTGGTGACCGCGGCGGCCGTGGCGGTGACCGTGGCGACCGGGGCCCCCGCATGGATCGCGCCCCCCGTGAAGAAGGAGCCTGGTAAGCCATGGCACGTCCGTTTTTCCGCCGCCGCAAGAGCTGCCCCTTCTCGGGCAACAATGCGCCGAAGATCGACTACAAGGACATCCGTCTGCTGCAGGGCTTCGTGTCCGAGCGTGGCAAGATCGTCCCCTCGCGGATCACCGCAGTGTCGGCCAAGAAGCAGCGTGAGCTGTCGCAGGCCATCAAGCGCGCACGCCATCTCGGCCTGCTGCCCTACCTCGTGAAGTAAGGAGCACGACCCATGGATGTGATCCTTCTTGAACGCGTAGAAAAGCTCGGCCGTATCGGCGATGTCGTTTCCGTGAAGCCCGGCTTTGCCCGCAACTTCCTTCTGCCCCGCGGCAAGGCCCTGCGCGCAACCGACGCCAACAAAGCGAAGTTCGAAGCGCAGCGCGCGACGATCGAAGCCGACAACGCCAAGCGCCGTGAAGCCGCGGAAGCCCAGGCCAAGACCATGACCGACGTGTCGGTGGTCCTGATCCGCCAGGCCTCGAACGCCGGTGCGCTCTATGGCTCGGTGTCGGCCCGCGATATCGCCGACGCGATCACCGAAGCCGGCCACAAGGTCGCGAAGTCGGCCATCGTGCTCGACAAGCCGATCAAGTCGCTCGGCATCACCGAGGTGCGGCTTGTGCTGCACCCCGAGGTGAGCCTGACGGCCAAGGTGAACGTCGCCCGTTCGCCGGAAGAAGCCGAGCTGCAGGCCAAGGGCGTCGACGTGACGGCCGACTTGTTCGAGCGCGAGGAAGCGGGCTTCACCGAAGCCTTCGACCCGAACGCCGAACCGGGCGAGATCGCGACCGACGAAACCCCGGTCGAGGCCGAAGCCGACACCAGCGAAGCCTGAGGCGGCACAGGGCCACGGCCCTGGCACAGCCAAGCCGAAAGGGGCTCCGGCACACCGCCGGGGCCCTTTTTTGCTGGGGGGCTCCCCCGCTTCGTCAGGAGTCAGCCGCGGGTGGCGGCTTCGGCGACGATCAGCCGGGCTTCCGGCGCATGGCCCACGGCCACCAGCGCGCGGGCGATCCGGCGCAGATACTCGGGCGGCACTTCGGCCCAGGCGCCCCTCAGGCCGATGCCGGCGATCAGGATGACTTCCCCGGTGCGACGTGCGGCAACGGCCCGCTCCAGCGCCCGCGTCCAGTCATTGTCCAGCGCCGGAATCTCGACACCGAGGGCACCCCGACCCAATCCTTCCAGCCCGGCCGCCAGCAGCTGTGCCCGATGGGCAGGGGCCGACTTCGCCCAGGTCTTGAACAGGTCGGCCTCTACCGGCACGCGGCTGGATACCGGCGCCAGAAGGGCCCAGGCCGCCGCGCGCGGCGTATTGCCCGCATCTGCCATTGCGGGCCACCAGCGCTCGGCCGCCGGCGCCATACCGGCCGCCAGCAGGCTGGCGATCAGGTCCGGCGCGTCGTCGGCCCGGGCAGGGGTCGCCGCGATCCGGCTGGCCGCACGTGCGGTTGCCACCTGCCAGCCATAGGCCGCAAGGCTGTCGGCGGGGGCCTCAGTCCACAGGGCCTTCATCGCCTGGATCCGCTGGGCGGGCTCTGCCGCCATATTCGCCGTGCGCAACCGGCCCCCGGCACTTTCCCCGGCCGAGCCCTGGTCAAGGTCGTCGGCCTGGGCGGCCAGGATCCGGTTGATCTCGTCCGCGCTCACGGCGCCGATGGCGGCCGCAATGGGCGCAAGGCCCGCCCGGCTCTGCAGCGACTGCCCCGGAAGGCGCACATACCAAGCCTGCCGCGCGAAGGGGGCCTGTGCCAGCAGGTCGGCCGGAATTTCCAGCCCTGCAGCACTCGCCATCCCCATCCGCCAGGCCGTGAGCCCGCCTGCGGCTTCCTGCCATTCGGGGTTCGCCCCGCGCCGGCTGCCGCCGGTCGCCGACGCGACCCGCTCGGCAAGCCCGATGTCGAAGGCCGACATGTCGCGCGAGCGCCGCAGCCGGTCGAACAGCACCGATGCACCCACCTCGTCGCCCAGGATCGACAGGCACATGGCATCCGCCAGCATCCAGGTCGGGCTTTCGGTGACGACACGTGCCAGCGGCGACAGGGGGCAGAGCGCCATGGGGTCACCCGCCGCCACCGCAGCCTGTGCGGCCGCGCCATAGAGCGCCGGCGTGTAGCGGTCGATCGCGATGCGCGACACCAGCCGGTGGGCGTCGGCGCCGGCGCCGATCCGCACCAACGCGTTCGTGCGCGCCGCAACCCAGTCGGCCGGGTTCACCGGCCCCGGCGCGTCGGCCGCCGTCAGCAGCGTGCGCTGCAGCAGGATCTGCCCCCAGCGGCTGGCCAGCGGGCCGTCGATCCGCGCCAGCAGCGTGCCCAGGAAGCGCGCGTCGGCGCCGGCGAACAGATCGGCACGGTAGCCGCCGTTCGCCTGGGTCAGCAGGCCCGCCCGCTCGGGCGCGGCGGTCGGCCCGGCCAGTTCGGCAAGCGGATCCGTCGGCGCGGGCTCGGGCATGAGGGGAAGTTCGGATTCGGCGGCCGGCAGCGGCTCGAACCCCTGCAGCGGGGCTGCGGTCGTGCCGGGCGCCACCGGCACAGCGTCCTCGACGGTGCCGACGGCGGGTGCCTGCGGCTCGGCGATGTCGTCGGGCATCAGGGATTTGGGCGCGCCGGATGCCGGCTGGGCGGGGGCGGCGGCCTGGGCCTGCAGCGCGGCCGCGGGGGCCACGGATGCAAGGGTGGCCACGGCCATCAGGAAGTGCCAGCGGCGAAAGGCCGGGACATTTGCGCGCTGGGGCATGGCGACCCTATAGCGGTGGGTGTGAAGACAGTGGAAGCCCCCCCGCACGCGGAACAGGACGCAAAGCCCGGGCTTCGCCCGGACTGGCGAAGCCGGCCGATCGTGCTTGTCGGGCTGATGGGATCGGGAAAGACCACGGTCGGCAAGCGGCTGGCCGCGCGGCTGCGTTGCCCGTTCATCGATGCGGATGCCGAGATCGAGCTGGCTGCACAGATGCCGATCGCCGAGATCTTCGCCCGCTTTGGCGAGAGCCACTTCCGCGACGGGGAGCGGCGCGTGATCGCCCGGCTGCTGGAGGGGGCAATACCCGATGGCGGCCGCGACAGGGACGGGGGCCAGTCGGGCGCCTGCGTGATCGCGACCGGCGGCGGCGCCTTTGTCGACCCCGACACCCGCGCGCTGATCCTGGCAGAGGCCACCGCCATCTGGCTGGACGCCAGCATCGACACGCTGGTTGCACGGGTGTCCAAGCGCAACACCCGCCCCCTGCTGATCGGGCGGGACCCGAAGGTCGTGCTGACCGAGTTGCTGGCCAAGCGTGCGCCCTGCTACAGCCAGGCCCCTGTTCACATCATGTCGGCCAACGGCCCGCACGAGGAGACGGTAACCGCCATCCTCGATGAGCTGAACCGCCGCGACGCGAGACAGGCACAGGCACAAGCACAGGCACAGGCGCAGGCAGCACAGGCATAAATGGAACAGGCAAAGCGCGCATGACGATGATCGAGGTTCCCGTGGCGCTGGCCGACCGGGGCTATTCCGTGTCGATCGGATCCGGCCTGCTGGCCGACGCCGGTGCGCGGCTGTCGGTGCTGACCCGCGCGCGCCGCGTGGCGGTGGTGACTGACAGCATAGTCGCCGGCCTGCACCTGGACCGTCTGCGCGCCGGGCTGGCCGGTTTCGAGCTGGTGCCGATCATCGTGCCCGCCGGCGAGGGCAGCAAGACGTTCGCGACCCTGGAGACGGTCGTGAACCAGCTGCTGGCGCTGGAAGTCACCCGCGCCGACGTCGTGATCGCGCTGGGCGGGGGCGTGGTGGGCGATCTGACCGGCTTTGCGGCCGCCATATTGAAGCGCGGCATGGGCTTTGTGCAGGTGCCGACGACCCTGCTCGCCATGGTCGACAGTTCGGTCGGCGGAAAGACGGGGATCAACACGGCCGCCGGCAAGAATCTGGTCGGCGCCTTCCACCAGCCGCGCGCCGTCTGGGCGGATCTCGATTGCCTCGCCAGCCTGCCGGCGCGCGAGATGAAGG
>JBKDAC010000016.1:0-831 GCA_046316515.1 Sandaracinobacter sp.
GCCCGGAACTCTGCCGTCAAGCTTTTGAGGGTGGTTTGCAGCCATGCATCGAACTCGGGGCCTTCCCAGGCGCGGTGGTCGCCGGCGGCGTAGGCCAGCGCGTTGCGATGGTAGAACAGCGCGTTCATCCGGTTGGCGACCCAGCTGTTCGCCATCTTGATCACCTTCGCCGGGCTGCCGACAACGATGCTGTTGGGGGGCACGATGGTCCCGTCCTTCACATAGGCATGCTGGCCCACGATCGAATTGTCGCCGATCACCGCGCCGCCATAAATGGTGGCGTTGATCCCGATCAGAACATTGTTGCCGATGGTCGAGCCATGGATGGTCGCGTGGTGGGTGATCGAGCAGTGGGTTCCGATCACGACGGGCCGGCCCGGATCGGTGTGGATCATCACGAAGTCCTGCACGTTCGTGTAGGCGCCGATGTCCACATGGGCGGCCTCTGACCGCACCACGGCGTTGCACCAGATGCTGCTGCCTTCGCCCATCCGCACCTTGCCATAGATCAGGGCACTGGGGTGGACGAAGGCGGCTGCTTGCAGGTCGAGTTCGCTGTTTCCGCTCATGAAGCCCAGACTAGGCTGTGCCCGCCGGGCGGGCAACGTCACTTCGATTTTTTCATGAACTCCACCAGCGCGTCGAAGCCGTTCTTCTCGATATAGGCCTTGAAGTCGGCTTCCTGGGTCAGCGCCACGTTCACGCCGTTGACGGTGATGTTCGAAACCAGCGGCTTGGGGCCACCCTTCACCTGCCAGATCGCGTCGATCGGCTTTCCGCCCCCAGTTCCGGGTCGTGGGTCGGTGATTCGCGTATAGACGTCCACGTCGC
>JBKDAC010000017.1:0-1286 GCA_046316515.1 Sandaracinobacter sp.
GGTCTCAGGCGGGTGCGTCGGCAATCATGGCCGTGAACCGCGCTTCCGCGGCCAGTTGCCCGTCGACGGTCGCGCGGCCTTCGAACTTGCAGACCGTGGCGCGACGCTGGACGAAGCTCGCCTCCAACCGCAGCAGACAGCCCGGTTCAACGGGCTTGCGGAACTTCGCCTCTTCGATGGCCATAAAATAGACCAGCTTTCCGCTGTCCTTCAGGCCAAGAGTCTCAATCGCGAGGACGCCGGCCGCCTGGGCCAGCGCCTCCACGATCAGAACGCCGGGCATGATGGGACGGCCCGGGAAATGGCCCTGGAAGAAGGGCTCGTTGCACGTCACGGCCTTGATCGCGGCGATTCGCTCGCCTTCCACCAACTCCTCAACGCGGTCGACGAGGAGCATGGGAAAGCGGTGCGGAAGGCGCGCAAGTACGGCAGTGATGTCCATGGCCGAACCCCTGCCTGCCGGATCTACCGGCGCGGCGCAGCCGCCGGGGCGGCCGGCGGCGTCACCGACACGCGCGGAAGGCTGGTGTTCAGGCGCGTGATGACGTCGGTCGTCACTTCCAGCGACGCGGTGTGCTGCAGGGTGGCACCCTTCTGCATGGCGATGGTGGCCCCACGCTCCCGCATCACCTGGGTGATGATGGGATCGGCGCCGGTCGTGATCTGCTGGATCACATATTGCCGCGAACGGCCGATGTCCTCCTGCGCCCTGGCGAGTTCCTGGTTGGCATTGTTTTCCTTATCCTGGAACGCCTTGATGCGCTGTTCCAGGGCCGGGCCGGCCAGCGTCTTGTTCTGCTGGCCCTGCTGAATGGCCTGCGCCTCGGACTGCAGCTGACCGGCGAGCGTGGTGCGCCGGGTCTGCAGCGCCTGGCCCTTGGCCTGCAGCTCGGTTCCGGCCTGCTTGCCGGCGGCGCTTTCGTTCACCACGCGGTCCATATCGACGATCACGATGACGGGCGGGCTGAGCTGCTGGGCGACGGCCGGGGCCGCGAGGGTGGCAAGCGCAAGGGCCGTAGTTGCGGACTTGAAAATCATCTTCATCAGAATTGGGTTCCTACGTTGAACTGGAAGGTCTGGGTCAAGTCGCCTTCGACTGTCCTGAGCGCGCGCGCAAGATCAAAGCGGAAGGGACCGAATGGCGAATTCCACGAAACACCGATGCCGACGGAGATGCGCGGGCTGGCGCTGTCGCCGAAGAAGAATTCCTTGAAGCCCGGATTCGTCTGCAGGACGGGCTTGCCGTTGGGGTCAAGCACGGGCTTGCCATTGGCGTCGAGCTGCGG
>JBKDAC010000018.1:0-8153 GCA_046316515.1 Sandaracinobacter sp.
GGGTGACGTTGCCGCCCGTGTCCTCGGGCTTGAACAGGGCCAGAAGCCCATCCTGATCCAGCGGCGTCGGACGCACCGGGGGTGCGGCTGCCACATTCTCGGCCAGCTGCTCGAACAGCGGGCCCCACTGGCTCTCGGACGTGCCGATGATTTGGTAATTGGCGGATTTCTTGCGAATATCCTCGTGCGCTGGGATCGAAATCAGCTCGGGGATCCCGACCGCCTTGGCAAAGGCCTGCGCCTCGCCTGACCCGTCATCCTTGTTGATCAGGATGCCGGCGACGCCGACATTCCCGCCCATCTTGCGGAAATATTCGACCGCCTGGCACACGTTGTTGGCGACATAGAGCGACTGCAGGTCATTCGAGGCGACCACGATAACCTTCTGGCACATGTCGCGTGCGATCGGCAGGCCGAAGCCGCCGCAGACCACGTCGCCCAGGAAATCGAGCAGCACATAGTCGAAGCCCCACTCGTGGAAGCCCAGCTTCTCGAGCGTTTCGAAGCCATGGATGATGCCGCGTCCGCCGCAGCCGCGGCCGACTTCCGGCCCGCCCAGTTCCATCGCGAACACGCCGTCGCGCTGGAAGCAGACATCCTCGATCCCGATCTCTTCACCGGCCAACTTCTTCTTCGAGCTGGTCTCGATGATGGTGGGGGTCGCCTTGCCGCCGAACAGCAGGCTGGTGGTATCCGACTTCGGATCGCAGCCGATCAGCAGCACCCGCTTGCCCTGCTGGGCCATCATGTAGCTGAGGTTCGCAAGCGCAAAGCTCTTGCCCGAGCCGCCCTTGCCGTAGATCGCTATGATCTGCGTTTCCTTGGTCACGGGCCCGCTGTGCGGAGCGTCCGGCTCGTGGCCGGCCTCCTCGCGCAAATTCTCGAACTGCTCGTCAAACGCGGCCATCAGATATCCCTCCAGTCGAGCACCATCTTGAGGCACTGGCTGTCCGCAAAGGCCTGCGGGTAGGCATCCTCCGCCTCGCTCGCACCGCGCAGGTGTGTGACGAGGCCGTTGAGATCAAGCACGCCGTCAGCGACCAGATCGCCCACGGCCTTCAGGTCCTCGGGCCGAAACTCAGCCGCGATGCGGAAGCGGGCCTCCCTGCGGAAGGCTGGGGTAAAGCCGAAGTCCAGGCGCTCCTGGTAGAAGCCGGCGAGTACGATCTCGCCGCCGCGCGCCAAGCGCCCCACCAGCGTGTCGAGCAGCGAGGAGTCCCCGCTCACGTCAATGATGGTCGCGTAATCCGTCCGTGTATCGGAGCCCGGGTGCAGCACGCGATAGTCGTCGGCACCGTCCATGCGGGCCGAATCGATTTCCCACACGGTCGGCGCGCCGCCGGCCGCCACCGCAAGGCGGGCAATCAGCCGGCCCAGCACGCCGTGGCCGACGATGAGATCCGGAGTCGCGCCGCCGACGATCGCGTGCAGCGCGGTCGCCGCCAGCGACAGGAGCACGGCCTCGACGCCCAGCTCGCCAACCGGGATGATGCGGGCCGCCGGCACGATCAGGCGCCGCGCCGCGCCGCCGAACAGGCCGCGCGCATCGGAATAGCAGTTGGCCCCAGGCACGAACACGCGGGCGCCCAGAAGGCCTTGCGCCTCAGGCCCAGCATCGATCACCCGCCCGACGGTTTCATACCCCGGCACCAGCGGATAGCCCATGCCCGGGAAGCTGGGCATGCGCCCCTGCCAGAGAAGCTTTTCGGTGCCTGTGGAAACGGCGGACCACTCTGTCTCCACCAGCACATCGGCTGGCTGCATCGCCAGCAGCTGCAACTGGCGGAGTGCCAGCTGGCCAGGTGCTTCGACGACAACTGCCAATGTGTCCACGTTCCGCCTCCCGTGCGGGCCGATGATGCCGAAACGGGCTGATCCCCGAATCCCGGCGGTGCTCATCCGCAAGTGTCACTTTATTTTGACATAGCTTAATGTCAACTTGAATTGACAGGTCAGGTGTCGCGCCGGCCTGTCACAAGCTGGGCTGCGAACGGATTTCGCGTCGGAATCTGCTGCAACCGGCCAAAACCGCGAGAGCGCAGCATATCCATCAATTCGGCTGCTGTGCGGGGCCGTCCGCGCCCCATCGCCCGCATGTAGAGGCGGAAATACACGTCCCCCAGCGCACCCGCCCCGGTGGGTCCCGCCATGGGCTCAGCAATGAGGATACGCCCACCTTTGGGCAAGGCCGTATAAATTCGACCAAAGAGTGCCAAAATCATGTCGTCGTCATGGTCGTGGACCACCCGGACGAGCGAAATGCAGTCCGCGCCGGTGGGCAATAGGTCCGTCGGCGCGATTCCCCCATGCACCCTGGCATAGGCCCCCACGCGCGCCTGTGCGCGGGCAGCCACCTGCGGCAGGTCGAACAGCATCAGCCCCAGGTCGGGCCGTGCGCGATGCACCGCCTCGATGAAGGCCCCTTCCCCGCCGCCCACATCCATCAGCGTGCGGACGCCCGCAAAATCGAACGCAGCAATCACCGCCTCTGCCACCGCCGGCTGGGAGGCGGCCATCAGTTCGGAATAGGCCTCCACCGCGCCCTCGGGCCTGCCCTGGGCATAGGGCCAATAGGCTGCGACCTTGCCCCCCCCGCGCGTGCGCAACAGGGCCAGTGGATCGGCAAGATCGGCATAGAAGAGCTGATTGTGCCGGACCATCGCATCAAGGCCGGGATCCGCCACAAAGGCCGCCCCATGCACGCCCAGCGCGTACCGCCCGCCCGGCAGGCGTTCCACCATCCCGATCGAGGACAGCCCTTCCAGCAAGTCGGTCGCGGCCTGCGGCGACAGGTCCGCTGTTTCGCCGACCTCGGCCGCGGTAAGCGGGCCCTGGCGAAGAGCCTGGAACAGGCCGATCTCGACCCCGGCGGCGATCAGCTGGGAAAAGGTGAAACCCGTGACCAGCCCGAAAAGGCTTCGCGCACGGGTCCAGGAGATGGGGCGAAACAGGGGGAAGGCCCAGGCGAACCGATGAAAGGCAGGGTCCGACAACCAACTGTTGCGGCATCGTATCCATGCCTCGCGCCAGCCACGCTTCCAGCCAGCACTCATCTCGACCTCGACCTTCCGATGTGTCCAGGATCGCATGATCTTCTGGTGTCAAGTAGTCTGGACATATGCTACCTTACTGTCAACGCGGCCCGTTCCGGCCGCGCAGCTTGTCTTTCGGAGCCTGGCAATGCGAAATGATTTCAGAGATTTGCCGCCCCTTCTTCGGGCGCTGGCACCGGCCGAGGAGCGTCGCGCCAGGATGCCGTCCTTCGAGCCCGGTCCGCAAATCCCGCTGGATGAACTGCCGCCGCTGTGGACAGCCCTTGCCCGTGTGGGCGGCCGCCTGCCCCCTGCCAACCGCCGCCTGTCGGATCCCGTGCGCTCCATTCCTCCGGGCCAGGGCTTTCCCCATCCCGCCTGCCTGAAGACCGGCCCCCGATTCGATGTCGAGGTGCCGCCCGGCGGTTATGCCTGGTGGTATATCGACGCCATGTCGGACTGCGGCCAATATGGCCTGACGGTGATCGCCTTTGTCGGCTCGGTCTTCTCGCCTTACTACGTCAGCGCCGGGAAACGGCACCCCGAAGACCATGTCGCGATCAACGTCGCGCTCTATGGCCGCAAGAGCCGCTGGGCCATGACGGAGCGCGGGCACCGCACGCTCGACCGTTCGGCCAATCACCTCCGCGTCGGGCCATCCCACATCGACTGGGATGGTGGCTGCCTGTCGCTGCAAGTGGAGGAACGCGGCGCCGTGTTCGGCGAACCGGTACGCGGCCGGATCCGCATCCACCCCGAAGCACTGGTCTCGCAGAGCTTCCCGCTGGACCCGGACGGCATCCACCGCTGGCACCCCATCGCCGCGCGCGCCCGAATCGAGGTAGACTTTGACCGTCCAGGCATTTCCTGGACCGGCGACGCCTATGTCGACAGCAACTTCGGTGCCGAGCCGATGGAGAAGGGCTTCCGCACCTGGCAATGGTCCCGCCACCATGTGCCGGGCGGCGCAGCCGTCTTCTATGAAGGCGTGCGCACCGATGGCAGCCGTTTCGCGCTGTCGCTGGGCATTGACAGGGCAGGGCTGGTGACGGCCCGGGAAACCCCGGGACTCGCAAATCTGCGCACCACCAACTGGCTGATGCCGCGCGCCATCCGCAGCGATGGGGACGCCCGCGTCCTGAAGACGTGGGAAGACACACCCTTCTATTCGCGGTCGGCGGCCGAAACCCGGATCGATGGCCACACCGCGCTCGCCGTGCACGAAAGCCTGTCACTCACCCGCTTCATTAGCACGCCGGTGCAGCTCATGCTGCCGTTCCGGATGCCCCGGCGGTCCGGCTAGGGCCACCCACGCCAGACGCCGCCCAGGCTGAGCGCGCGTCACGATGGGCGGCTCAGGACCCGCCCTCGCCCTTTTCCCGCGCGGCACGCTCGGCCTCTTCGGCCTGCGTCTGCTTCAGCGTGCGATTGATGCTCCACAGCTGCCACAGTCCGATCCCCAGCGCGATTCCCGCGAAGGCGAGCATCTCCACCAGGGCAAACGTCTTGCCATCCATCAGCCTCTCCCCTCGCCCGCCTGCCGAAGCACCGCCAGCAGCGGCGCGGCAACGGCAGCGGCATCCTCTTCATGCGGCAGATGCCCCAGGCCCGGCAACAGCACAGCGCGCCCTTTGCCGGCCCGCGCGGCCACCTCTTCCGACACCCGCGGCGGCACCGCCTTGTCCGCAGTGCCATGCAGCAAAAGAAGCTCGGGCGACAGGCGCGAAAGGTCACGCGCCAGCGGCACCAGATCCCAGCTCGCCATCATCCCCAGCGTGGAGGCAACATGCGCGCGATTGCGGAACAGCCTGCCATAGAAACGCGCGGTGTCCGCATCGATTCGTGAGCCTGTCGAGCGCGCAAGGAACCGCTTCGCCTCGCCGGGCATGCCCGCAGTCATGGTGAAAAGCTGCGGCGCCAAAGGATTAAGGAACAACAGTTTCGCCAGCTGCGGAAACAGGAAGGCGGCCGGCCCCGGAAAAGGCTCCAGCGCACCACCGATCCCCACAAGCAGGCGCGGCACGACCCGGTCGTCCAGCGCCATGCGCGCGGCAATCGCAGCGCCTGCCGAATGGCCGATAACCACGTCGGGCGCCACCCCCAGCGTCTCCATCAGAGTGGCGACTGCATCCGCCATCCCGTTCAGCGACAGGTCCGCAGGGCGCGAGGTGAAGCCATGGCCCGGAAGGTCGATCGCGATCAGCCGGCCATGGGGCAGCAGCAGCGGCCACAGGCTCCGCCAGCTGTGCGTCGAGGCCCCCGTTCCGTGCAGCAGCAGGATGGTGGGGCCCTCGCCCGCCTGCTGCACATGCCAGCGCATCCGCCCGGCCTCGACGAATCGGCTCAGCTCCCGGTTCGGCCAGTCCGCGCCGTCCCTGTCCCAGTCCAGCATGCTCATGCCGCCTTCACCACCGCGGCCAGGGTTCCCGCATCTGCCCGCGGCAGCGCCACCAGGCGGGCGCCCATCGCCGCTGCCAGCCGCGCGCCCTCGCCCCGCGGCCGTGGCGACGTGTCGATAAAGACCGATTTCAGACCCAGCAGCCGAAGCCCACGAGCCGCAGCCTCGGCATCCGCCATCGGGTCGGCGCCGGCCTCGCGCGCCACATTCGCCCGCCCGTCTGTCAGCACCACGGTCGTCACGCTGCGCCCCTTGGCCTGCACGGCAATGCCCATCGTTGCGGCAGCCTCCAGCCCGGCCGCCAGCGGCGTGCCCCCACCGCCCGGCAGGTCCTGCAGCGCCCGCTTGGCCCGTGCCAGCGATCGCGTCGGCGCCAGCAGCACTTCGGCTGCCTCGCCCCGAAAGGCAATCAACGCCACCTCGTCGCGCCGGACATAGCTGTCGGCAAGCAACAGCTCGACGGCGCCCTTGGCCTCCCCCAGCCGCGCCAGCGCCGCCGAGCCGGACGCATCGACAACGAAGATGGTGGTGGATTGCGCGCGCCGCACAAGCTTGCGGATGCGGAAATCATCCTGGCGCACCAGCACACCGGTTGTAGCCGGCCGTTCACGCCGCCGACCCGGCTGCCAGGGGGCAGCGGCCTTCAGGGTTTCCACCAGATCCAGCCGCGCGCCGCGGCCCAGTCGCCCGGCCCGCACGCCCGCGCGGCGGCCGGTCGAGGGGCTCTGCCGCATCTGCCCGGCGCCCTGCCCGCTCGCGCTGCCGCGCTGAGCGCGGCCGGCCTGCTGCTCCAGGATGCCTGGCGGCAGCATCGCGCGCGCCACCTCGACGGCAAGCTGGGTCAACTCGTCCAGCGTCTGCTCGCTCTCGGCACCTTCGCCCTGATTGTCCTCGGGCGGAGGCGGCTCTACCTCGGGCGGCTGTTCCGGTGAGGCCTCCTCCGCCGGCAGGCGCGTCGCACGCGGGGCAAGCACCAGGCGCACAGCCACCGCGACGTCGGCCTCCGTCACATCCCGTCCGGCAAGCCGTGCAGAAACCTGCGCCACCTTCACCGCCTGCAGCGCCGCACGGATGCCACCGGCCCCCAGCGCATCCGCCACCGCGCACAGGCTTTCCAGATAGGCCGGTGCCGGCAATGGCTGCACAGCCTCCCCTTCCAGCGGTCGCTCGAGATCGAAGTGGATCGCAAGCCGCTCGGCAAGGGCCGCGGGCACGCACTCGTCGTCCACGCCTTCATCCAGCAGCACCAGCGCAAAACGCGCCGGGCTCGTGCCCTCGGGCCCGGGCAGCTCGCCCGAATCCAGCACCTGCGCCAGCCTGGCCGCCGTTTCCGGCGGCAGACGCTCTGCCATCGGCACCAGGATCACGCCGCCATCGGCCTCGGCCAAAAGCCCGGCCGCGCGCAACGGCTTCCCGGCCGCCAGGGTTGCGGCCAGATCCAGGCCACCCAGCAGGCGTTCGTCGGGGATTCCGATCGGCATGCGCCGGATCGGCGTGCCGGGCGGAAAGGCCTGTGACAGGGCCGTCAGCCATTCGTCGCGCGGCGGTCCGGCCCGGGCACGCAGCACGATGCCGCCAAGCCCGGCAGGATCCTGCGCCAGCAATCGCGCCGCCAGCGCGGCGTCGGTCATGCCGGGAAGATCTCCGCAATCGCCCGCGCGATACGCGGGGTGGAACCCGTTTCGTCCAGCACGTTGCGGCGCAGGCGATGCCGCAGGGCCATCGGCGCAACAGCCGCAAGATGGGCCGGCGTAACGGTCTTCTTTCCGTTCAGCGCGGCAAGCGACCGGGCCGCGCGCATCAGGGTCAGCTCGCCCCGCAGCCCGTCGGCGCCCAGCGCCTGGCAAAGCCGGGACGACAGTTCCAGCACCTGGTCGGGCACCGCCACATCGGGCGCCCGCTTGCGGGCCTTCGCGACCCGCGCGACGACGGCGGCGTCCTCCCCGGCATAATCGGCCACAAAGCCCTGCGGATCCCGGTCGAACCGGTCGCGCCGACGCACCACCTCGATCCGGTCGGCAAGCAGCTCGGGCGTCTTCACGTCAACCGACAGGCCGAACCGGTCCAGCAGCTGAGGCCTGAGCTCGCCCTCCTCCGGATTGCCCGACCCGATCAGCAGGAAGCGCGCCGGGTGCCTCAGCGACAGACCCTCACGCTCCACCACATTCTCGCCCGAGGCCGCCACATCCAGCAGCAGGTCGACCAGATGATCCTCCAGCAGGTTCACCTCGTCGATATAGAGGAAGCCGCGGTGCGCTTTCGCCAGCAGGCCGGGCTCGAACCGCTTCTCGCCGGTTGCCAGCGCGCGTTCGAGGTCGAGCGCACCGACCACCCGGTCTTCCGTCGCCCCCAGCGGCAGATCCACAAAGGGCACGGCCTTCTGCACAGCACGCCCGCTGCCGACGGGGCAATCGAACGGGCAAGGGCCGTCGGCCTTCGCATCGCAGGTAAAGCGACAGCCGGCGCGCACGTCGATGGGCGGCAGCAGGCTGGCCAGCGCGCGGACCGCGGTGGATTTGCCCGTCCCGCGATCGCCGAACACCATCACGCCGCCGATCCGCCCGTCCACGGCGGCAATCAGCAGCGCCAGCTTCATCTCGTCCTGGCCAACGATGGCCGAAAAGGGAAAGGTGACCTTCATCGCGGCAGGGTGTAGCAGGCGGCAACGACCAGGCAATCCCGCCGGTTCGCAGGGCAGCTGATCCTGAAGGAGCGCATGATGC
>JBKDAC010000019.1:0-11142 GCA_046316515.1 Sandaracinobacter sp.
CAGCAGGGCAAGCTCGGCCTTTTCCTCCAGCTCTTCCAGCAGGGCGCGCGCCCGCTCAAGGTCGGCATCGTTCAGCAGATGCGCGTGGCCCCGCACGATCAGCACCGGCCCCGCCCCGTCCGACGACCAGGAGGCCAGCCCATCGGCGACCAGATTGGCCGTCAGCCGGTCCAGCTCTGCCCGGTTTGAGGCCATTTCCGATTGCAGCCGCGCCACCGCATCGGTCAGCGTAAGCCCGGCCAGCCGGCTGTTTACATAATTCTGCGCCTGCTCCAGCGCCTGGGGCGGCAGGCCGTCGGGCAGCGCGATGATCCGGTTCTCGATGCCGCCATCGGCCCCGACCAGCACGGCGAGCGCCCGCCCCGGACCCAGCGGCACCAGATTCAGCTGCCGCAGGATCGGCTCCCCCTTGGGGCTTGCGACGACGGCGGCGCACTGGGCAAGGCCCGAGAGGACGGAGGTGGTGCGCCCCAGCACATCCTCAAGGCTGGCGCCCGACCGCCCGGCCTCCGCCTCGATCGCGGCCACCTCGGCCGCGCTGGGGGCGGCGGCCTGCATCATCCCGTCCACGAACAGCCGCAGACCCTGTTCGGTCGGAACCCGCCCGGCCGATGTGTGCGGCGCTTCCAGCAGGCCCAGCTCCTCAAGGTCCTGCATCACGTTGCGGATGGAGGCGGGCGACAGCTGCAGCCCGCCCGATCGCGACAAGGTTCGCGAGCCCACGGGCGACCCCGTGGTCAGATAGCTGTCCACGATCTCGCGGAAGATTCCGCGCGCCCGCTCGGAAAGCTGGGACACGCTGATTCCGGATTGGTCGAGCATGACCCCAATGTAGTGCGCTGGAGCCCGGCCCTCAACCTGCCCACTATGCCGATGGCGCGCACCCGCTTGGCAAGAAGGCGCAGGGGGCTTATTCCCCGCCGCACCCTGTTCCCGACAAAGGATGATGCTGATGCGACCTTCGGGCCGTTCGCCGGACATGATGCGCGAGATCGAGATGCTGCCGGGCTTCAATGCCCACGCCGAAGGTTCGTGCCTGGTGAAGTTCGGGCAGACCCATGTGCTGGTCACCGCCAGCGTCGAGGAACGGGTGCCGCCGTGGATGCGCGGCAAGGGCGAGGGCTGGGTGACGGCCGAATATGGCATGCTGCCGCGCAGCACCCACACACGGGGCAACCGCGAGGCGGCCAAGGGCAAGCAATCGGGCCGCACCCAGGAAATCCAGCGCCTGATCGGCCGGTCCCTGCGCGCTGTCACCGATCTCCGCGCGCTCGGCGAACGGCAGATCACGCTCGATTGCGATGTGCTGCAGGCCGATGGCGGCACGCGTACGGCCGCAATCTCGGGCGCCTGGGTCGCGCTCAGGCTGGCGCTCGACAAGATTCATGCCGTCACCCCGTTCGAGGTCGATCCCATGCCCGCGCAGGTGGCCGCTGTGTCGTGCGGCGTCTATGAAGGCACATCCGTCCTCGACCTCGACTACCCCGAGGATTCGGCGGCCCACACCGACGGCAACTTCGTCCTCACCTCCACCGGCGCGTTGGTCGAGGTGCAGGCAACCGCCGAAGGTGCCGTGTTCGACGAGGAAACCCTGCTCCGCCTGCTCCGCCTCGCCCGCATCGGCACCGACGCGATCTTCGCCAAGCAGCGCGAAGCGACCGGGCGCT
Source organism: Sandaracinobacter sp. (assembly GCA_046316515.1). GTDB lineage: Bacteria > Pseudomonadota > Alphaproteobacteria > Sphingomonadales > Sphingomonadaceae > Sandaracinobacteroides. Next base: position 1,668 of record JBKDAC010000019.1, read on the forward strand.
GATCCGATGCAGGGGATCGGCCCCCGGCTCGTGCTAGCCAGCCACAACAAGGGCAAGCTGAAGGAGATCGCCGCGTTGCTGGAGCCGTTCGGGATTGAGACGGTGCCGGCATCAGCCTTCGGGCTGGCAGAACCTGTCGAGACCGAGGACAGTTTCGCGGGCAATGCCCTGCTGAAGGCGCGGTTTGCGGCCGAAGGGGCCGGGCTGCCCGCGCTCTCCGACGATAGCGGCCTGTGTGTCGATGCGCTGGGCGGCGCGCCGGGCGTCTATACCGCCGACTGGGCGGAAACGCCGCAGGGGCGCGACTGGATGCTGGCGATGACGAAGGTGGAGGAGAAGCTGGCGGCGCTGGGGCCCAATGTGTCGCGGCGGGGCGAATTCGTCTGTACGCTTGCGATCGCCTGGCCGGATGGCCGTTCCGAGACCTTCGAGGGGCGGATAGCAGGCACGTTGGTGTGGCCACCGCGCGGCGACCGGGGCTTCGGCTATGACCCGGTCTTCGTGCCCGAGGGCCATTCGGAAACCTTCGCCGAGATGGACCCGGAGCTGAAGCATGCGATCAGCCACCGGGCGCGCGCCTTTGCCGGGCTGAAGGCGATGCTGGGGGCCGAATGAGCGGCGATATCGCCCTTTATGTCCACTGGCCCTTCTGCGTCACCAAATGTCCCTATTGCGACTTCAACAGCCATGTCCGCGAACGGGTGGACCAGCAGGCCTGGCGCGACGCCCTGCTGGCAGACCTGCGCCACGAAGCGGCGCTGACCAAAGGCCAGCGTCTCGTCTCCATCTTCTTCGGCGGCGGCACCCCCAGCCTGATGCCGCCGGCCACGGTCGAGGCGGTGATCGCAGAGGCGCTGTCCCTGTGGCCCGCCCAGCCGGGGCTCGAGATAACGTTGGAGGCCAACCCCTCCTCGGTCGAGGCCGCCCGATTCGCCGATTTCGCATCTGCCGGCATCAACCGCGTCTCGCTCGGCCTGCAGGCGCTGGACGATTCCGCGCTGAAGCTGCTCGGCCGTCCGCATGATCTGGCGCAGGGCCTGGCCGCCCTCGATGTCGCGCAACGCCATTTCCCCCGCGTCAGCTTCGATCTCATCCACAGCCGGCCGGGCCAGACAGTCGCCCAATGGGAGGCCGAACTTGCGCGCGGCCTGTCGTTCGGCACTGAACATCTGTCGGCCTACCAACTCACCATCGAGCCTGGCACGCGCTTCCACACGCTCTATGCCAAGGGGCTGTTGCAAGTGCCGGGCGAGGAGGAGGCCGCCGACATGTTCGAATTGACCGGAGACCGCTGCGCGGCAGCAGGCCTGCTGCTCTATGAGATCTCGAACCACGCCCGCCCCGGCGCCGAGAGCCGCCATAACCTGCAATATTGGACCTATGGCGACTATGCCGGCATCGGCCCCGGCGCCCATGGCCGGCGCGGCGGGCTGGCGACGCTGCGCCTGCGTCGCCCGGAAACCTGGCTGGGGGCTGTCGGCACCCATGCCCATGGCCTCGAAAGCGAAGAGCCGATCGCGCCCGCGGCGGCTGCCGAGGAAGCCCTGCTGATGGGCCTGCGGCTGGCGCATGGAATCGATCCCGCCGTCTTCGCGCGCCGAACCGGCCTCTTGCTTGACGCCGTCGCCTCGCCGGCGGCGCGCGCCCGGCTGGTTGGGATGGGCCTGCTGGCACCCGGGCCGCAGCTGCAGGCGACCCGTTCCGGGCGTCTGCTGACGAATCGGCTGATCCTGGAACTGGCCACGGGCTTGAAACAAAGCGCCGACATGCCAAGTTGAAGGCCAGAAGGAGACGGCTATGATCGGGAAGATCGTCACGGCACTGGCAGGGCGCACCATCGCGCGCACGGTCGGCGGCGCTGCCGCCGGGCCCGCGGGCGCACTGATCGGCGCTGCGATCCCTGTGATGCTGCCCCGCGTGGCGCGTGCGCTGGGCCCTGTCGGCATGGTCGCGGCGGCCGTCGGCGGCCTCCTCTTCACCCGCTGGCTCGAACGGCGCAACGAACGCAAGGCGATCGCGGCGGCGGCAATCGCCGGCATGCCACCGCGCCGGCCGGAAGCCGTGCTCGGCAGCCCGACTCCGCCCGACGCGCTGGAAGGCGAACTGCTGCGGGACTGACCTTTTTCAGCCGACTGCGTCGGAGACGGCACCGGCCCGGACGGGAAGGCTCCCTACAGCTTCGACACCTCGACCAGCAGCTTGCCGAAATTCCCGCCGGAATACAGCAGCTTCACCGTCTCGTTGGCATTGTCCAGGCCTGGGCGGATGTCCTGCCGGGTCTTCACTTTGCCCTCCATCATCCACTGGGCGAGCTGCTGGAAGCTCTCGCCGAAGCGATCGGCAAAATCGGTCACGATGAAGCCCCGGACGGTCAGCCGCCGCATCAGGATCAGCGTCCAGCGCCCCGGCTCCTCGGCAGCGGTCGTGGCGTTATAGCCCGAAATCATGCCGCACAGCGGAATCCGCCCGAACAGCTTCATGCGGCTGATGACCGCCGACATGATCGGCCCGCCCACCTGCTCGAAGTTGATGTCCACGCCTTCCGGTGCCAGCCGGTCCAGCGCGGCCCCTACATCCTCGGACTTGTAGTCGATCGCGTGATCGAACCCCAGCTCTTGCGTCACGAAGCGGCACTTGTCCGGCCCGCCGGCGATCCCGATTACCTTGCAGCCCTTTAGCTTGCCGATCTGCCCCACGATCTGCCCGACGCCGCCGGCGGCAGCGCCCACCACCAGCGTCTCGCCCGGCTTGGGCTGGCCGATGTCCAGCAAGCCGAAATAGGCCGTCGGCCCCACCACGCCAAAGGTGCCGAACGCCTCCGGGATGCTGATCCCCGGCAGTTCCGGGAACAGCGACATGCCCGTCCCGTCCGACACCATGTGCGTGGCCCATTCGCCGAGCCCGGCCGCCAGTGCGCCTTCCGGAAAGCCCGCGTTCCGGCTGGCGACTACGCGCCCCACCACGCCGCCCCGCATCGGATCGCCGATCCCCACCGGCGGCATGTACTGCTCCATGTCGGACATCCAGATCCGGTTGGTCGGGTCCAGCGACAGATAGCCCACCTGCACCAGGAACTGTCCGTCCTTCAGCTCGGAAATCGCCTCCTCGCGAAACACCAGATCGCCGTCCGCAATATCGCCCACAGGCCGCTTTGCCAGCCGCCAGACCCGCCGTGTCTTCGCCATCCCGTCTCTCCCCAATCGATTGTCCTCGTCTGCCAGATGCGGCGTTCGGCCGATGCTGTCCAGCCCCGTCCGCCTCAGCGGAAGGGCATCAGGAACCGATCGATCGCGTCTGCCGCCACCGGCTCGTCCAGCGTCGGCGCATGTCCCACGCGCGGCACCGTCACCGCCGCCATCCCCGACAGCCGCTCTGCCATCCGCGCCTGCGTCGCGGCACTCAGCACGTCCGACCGCTCGCCCCGAATCGACAGCACCGGCCGCCCGCGATAGCCGTCCAGCGCCAGCCACAGGTCCAGCTGCGCGTCGCCATTGGGCAGGCCGAAGGGCACCGCAATCTCCGGGTCATAATCCCACACGATTCGCCCCTCGCGCGACACCCGGCACAAGCGCTTGGCATGGGCCAGCCACTGTTCCAGCGACCAGCCCGGATAAATGTCCGCCTGGCGCCGCGCGATCTCGCGCGCCGCCGTCAGCCAGGTCGGCCAGTTGCCCCCCTTGCCCACCTGCGCGCGCACCCGCGCCAGCCCGGCATCCTCCATCGTCGGCCCCAGGTCGTTCAGCACCAGCCCGGCAATCCGGCTGCGCTGAATGCCGTCCAGCAGCAGGCCCATCAGCCCGCCCAGCGAGGTCCCGATGATGACGACCTGCTGCAACCCGGCCGCATCCAGCAGCAGCCCCAGATCCTGCAGATAGGTCAGCGGCACATAGGTCAGCGGATCGCGCGCATACCCCGAGTCGCCCCGGCCCCGAAGGCTCGGCGTCACCACCCGGAAGTCGGGCGAAAGCCGCTTCGCCAGCGCCTCGAAATCGCGCGCGTTGCGGGTAAGCCCCGGCAGGCACAGCAGCGCCGGCTGCCCTTCGCGCCCGCCGTTGAAATCACGATAGTGAAGGCGCACATTGTCGCTCGTCCACAGATAGTGATCGGTCCACGGCGGTTCCACGCGCGCCTTTTAGGCGCAGCCTGACGCGTTCGCAATTTCATCGGCCGTTCCGGCGTTCCGCACAATTTTCCGCAACTTTTGACTGTCACTCAGTTTTGTCGCATAGGATGAAACTGGGCTGGGGATGCGAGAGAGGACGCTAAACGAAGTGGCAACACGGGCAATAGCAGCGCATGACGGACGCAATGGCGGTCGGGGCCAGAGGTCCGAACCGAAACTGGTGAAGGTTGAGGCCGACAGCAAGTCGCGCCGCTATGACCCCGCCGAAACCCGTGCGCGCGTTCTCGAAGCCGCCTATTACCTCTTCGGAACCCGGGGCTATTCCAACACCGGCACCGCCGATATCGCCACCCAGGCAGATGTCTCCGAAGGCTCCATCTTCTACCATTTCGGCTCCAAGCGGGCCCTCCTTGTCGAACTGGGCAAGCTCCACGGACAGAAGATGATCGCAGCCATGCAGGGTGGCGATGCGCTGGCGGATGTGACCTTCGACATCAGCATCAACCGCTGCTTCGATTTCTGCGAAGTCAACACTGTCTGGGAAGAACTTGTGCAGGATGGCGACTGCCAGCGGGCCCGCAGCAATCTCAAGCAGAACCCCGAAGCCGAGCCCTTCTTCCACGCAACCAAGGAAATCGTGGTCGAATGGGTCAGGGCCCATATGGATGCGGTCGTCGCCAAGCATGGCTCGCAGGGCGTCGACACGGCAATCGCCTCGCATTTGATCTTCGCCCTGGTGGGGGAGGCGCTGCACCATTATTTCGCTCCCGAATCGACCGCTGAGGACCGGCAGCGCATCCGCGCCGAGGTGATCCGCTTCGGTAACGGCGCCGTCTGGCGCTGGCACCCGGCCTGAGGACTGCTTGCTTCGCCGCCCGATACGTCGGGGCTTGATACCCCTCCGGGCGCGGCGCATCTGCATCCGGTGACGGACCTGCCCGATTTCCGCCCCAGCTGCGCGATCGAATCGCTCGGCCCTGACTTCTACGATAGCGTGGAGTCGGCCCCATTCCCGCAGCAGATCCTGCGCTACCGCAACCAGTCCGCCGCCGCCGAAGTCGGGCTCGACCCCCTCACCGATGCCGAATGGGTCGATCACTTCGCCCGCTTTCGGCCCTTTGCCGGATCGCTCCCTGGCCCGCTGGCCCTGCGCTATCACGGCCACCAGTTCCGCACCTACAATCCCGAACTGGGCGACGGCCGCGGCTTCCTCTTCGCCCAGATGCACGACGCGCACGGTCGCCTCATGGATCTCGGCACCAAAGGCTCGGGCCGCACGCCTTGGTCCCGCTTCGGCGACGGGCGCCTCACGCTGAAGGGCGGCATGCGCGAGATCCTGGCGACCGAGATGCTCGAGGCGCTGGGCGTCACCACCTCGCGCACCCTGTCGCTGGTCGAAACCGGCGAGGCCCTGGAACGCGGCGACGAACCATCCCCCACCCGCTCGGCGGTGCTCGTCCGCCTCAGCCACAGCCACATCCGCTACGGCACCTTCCAGCGGCTCGCAGCCCTGGAACAGCCGGCCAACATCAGTCGGCTGGTCGATTATTGCCTCGAACATATTGTCCGCAGCGATCCGGGCCCGGATCCGGTCGCCTCATTAATGGCCTATGCCGTCGTGGGCGCCGCACGACTCGTGGCCCAATGGCATGTCGCCGGCTTCGTTCACGGCGTCCTCAACACCGACAACATGAACATCTCTGGCGAAAGCTTCGATTACGGCCCCTGGCGCTTCCTGCCGCGCTGGGAGTCCGACTTCACCGCCGCCTATTTCGATCACTTCGGCCTCTATGCCTTCGGCCGCCAGGCCGAGGCGCTGCAGTGGAACCTGGTGGAACTCGCCAAGGCCCTGCGCCCCGTCGCCCCCACCGAAAGCCTGGTGCCCGCCTTGCGGGAATGGCCGCAACTGGTGGGCGAGGCCGTACGTACCCAGGCCTTCTGGCGCCTCGGGCTTCAGCGCGGCACCGCCCAGGCCGAGGAGGCGCTGGTCCGCGCCTTCGAGATGGGCATGGGCGAAAGCGGCATCCTGCCCGACGACGCATGGTTCCGGTTCCGCGGCGGCCGCGTGCCCGCCGATTTCCACCCCGCCTGTGCCCTCTTCGTCGAACAGCTCGCCGCCTTCGCGCCGGTGGCCGGCGCGCTCGATCACCCCTATTGGGCTGATCCAGCGCCCACAACCATGGTCATCGAAGAGGTGGAGGCGCTGTGGACCCCCATTGCCGAGGCCGACGACTGGGCCCCACTTACCGCGCGCATCGCCGCCATCCGCCGGATGGGCGAAGCGCACCGGGCACCGCCCTCTCACTGACTGCTGCGCACGAAATGCCGCGCCTTTAGCGGCGCGCGAAATAGTCCACCGCCGTGTCGCCGATCCCGTTGGCGATCGCCCGCTGCCCGCGTTGCGTGAACAGGTAGCGCGCGTCCTCCTCGTTCGACAGGAAGCCCGTTTCCAGCAGCACGGCCGCCACCCCCAGATTCCTCAGCACCTGGAAGTTCGCGAAGCGGTGGAACTGGGTGCGGAACAGCACGCCCTCGGGCTCCATCCGCTTCTGCAGCAGCTGGGCGAAATCCGCGCTCGCATTCATGCTGTCGCGCATGCCCAGGTCCACCAGGATGGAGGCGACCTCCCGGTCTTCGCCCGACAGGTCTACTCCCGCGATCAGGTCGGCGCGGTTTTCCTTGGCCGCCACCCGCGCCGCCTCGCGGTCGGATGCCACTTCCGACAGGGTATAGACCGAGGCACCCCGCGCCGCCGGATTGGGGGCACTGTCGGCATGGATGGAAATGAACAGGTCCGCCCGCCACTGCCGCGCCAGCCGCACCCTGTTGCCCAGCGTCACGAAGCGGTCGTCTTCGCGCGTCAGCCGCACCTCGACCGCCACACCCTTCTCGCGGGCCCGCTTCTCGATCGCGGCCTTGGCTGCCCTCGCGATCGCCAGCGTCACATCCTTCTCCACCCCGCCAGTCGCGGCCGGCGCGCCGGGATCATGGCCGCCATGGCCGGCATCGATCACGATCACCGCCTTGCGCCCGCGCCGCACCGGGCGAACGGACGTTGCCGCCGGTGCCGCCTGCTTCACGGGTTCGGCGCCCTGCGGCGTCACGCGTGGGTCGACCCGCTGGTCGACGGGCGGCTGCGGTCGGACAGCCCGCTGGTCGACCGGGGCGGGCACCCGAGGCGACAGCTCCCGCGTCGCCTCGGCAAGGGCGGCCTCCACCGCCTCCAGCCGCGCCGCGCTGTCGGCGGCAAGATCGGGCGGTGCATCGGGCCCCGGCGGCACGGCGCGCGGCGCCTCCTGCATCCATCCCGTGACGGGGTTGCGCCCGCGCGCCACCTGCCGGCGGAACTCCGCCTCGGGCATGGTCCGAAAGCGCAGCTCCAGCACCTGGCCCTTGTCCTGGAACGCCTGCACCAGCTGCATCGGCCGTCCCAGCTCCACCACCAGCCGCACCGCCTGCGGATCGAACTGGGACACGCGGGCCAGCCGGATATCGCTCCCTCCAGTACCAATGCCAGGGCCGGTAACCTCGCGCCGCACGCTCGATGCCCCCGGCAGGTCCACCGCCCAGCGCATCGGGTTCTCCAGCGCAAAGGCGCGCGGGGGCCCCGGCAGCGGCTTCGACAGCGCCAGCCGCACGGTTGCGCCTTCGGCGGTCGGGATCACGCGCAGCACGCCCGCCACCGCGGTCGCCGCAGCTGGCGCGGCGATCAGCAGATACAGCAGGGCAAGGATCAGGCGGCGCATGAGGTGTGGCCTTGTGGCAGGCGGAGGCGCGCAAGGGAATCCCCAAGCAAGGCGGAATCCCCAACTGCGGCACATGTCCCTCAGGCCGCGACGCGGCGGCCGTTCTCGTCATAGCGGGCCGACGCAGGCGCCTCCACCTCGGGCGGTGTCCCGCGCCCGCTCACGCGGAGCACGAAGGCCAGGATGGTCGCGACCGCGGCATAAAGGTCCGGCCGCACCAGCCCGCCCACACGCCCGGTGAAGTACAGCGCCCGCGTGACCGACGGATAGGACAGCATCGGCGTCCCCAAGTCGGCGGCAAGTTCCCGGATCACCTCGGCCACCACACCCCGCCCGCGGGCCACGATCACCGGCGCGCTGTCGATTTCGGGCACATAGCGCAGCGCGACCGCAAAGTGCGTCGGGTTGGTCAGCACCACGGTTGCCTCGGCCATCGCCGCCCGGCTGCTCCGCTTCAGCGCATCGCGCGCCGCCCGCCGCAGCGCGGCGCGCACTTCGGGCGAACCTTCCTGCTGCTTGTATTCCTCCTTCACATCCTCGCGGCTCATCCGCAGCCGCTGCATCCAGCGGAACAGCTGCAATGGCAGGTCCGCACCCGCAATCACCACCAGCCCCAGGCTCAGCCACAGCAGCAGGCGCATGGCGAGGTCGGCCGCCGTGTGCGTCGCGGCCTCCAGCGGCACGGCCGACAGCCCGGCGATCTGCGGCAGGCTCTGGCGCAGCAGCACATATGTCAGCCCCAGCAGCAGGGCCGCCTTCACCACCGCCTTCGCCAGCTCCACAAGCCCCTGTGCGCCGCACAGGCGCTTCAGGCCGGCCAGCGGATTCATCCGCTCCGCCTTCGGCATCAGCAGCCCGGGGGTGAACCCCAGCCCCCCGGTCGCGCCCTGGCCCAGGGCGGCCGCCAGCAGCACCAGCGCCCCCAGCAGGGCGAGCGGCACCCCCACCATCGCGATCAGTTCCAGCGCGCGTTCGATGGGCGCAAAGGCCGCGATGTCGGCGCGCCCGATCGCAAGACCCGATCGCATCGCCTCGGCAACGCCCACCCCGACCGACCCGCCCCAGCCCCACAGCCACCCCACGCCCGCAAGGCCGCCCATGGCGGTCGCCAGATCGCGTGACGCAAGCCGGTCGCCTTTCTCGCGCGCCTGCTCCCGCCGCCGCGGCGTCGCGGCCTCGGTGCGTTCGTCGGCGGGCTTCTCCTCAGCCAAGCAGCAGCTCCGTCAGCCGGCCCTGCATCGCGGCCAGGCCACCCGACAGCGTGTCCGACAGGGCGGGCAGCGCCAGCGGCAGCCCCACCAGCCCCATCAGCAGCAGCAGCGGAAAGCCGACGGAAAACAGGTTCAGTTGCGGCGCCGACCGCGCCGTCACCCCGATCGCCAGGTTCACCAGCAGCAGCCCCACCCCCAGCGGCAGCGCTGCCATCATCCCCGTCGCCAGCGCATAGCCGCCCCAGCCGGCAATCGCCGACAGCCGCGCGGGCTCCGCCAGCCGCCCCACCACCATCCCCCCGACGATCCGCGCCGCCACCAGCGCGGGCAGCGACGCCCGCACCAGCACCCCCCCCGCCCGCGCCGCGGTGTCGTACAGAAGGTCGTCCCCCACC
>JBKDAC010000020.1:0-661 GCA_046316515.1 Sandaracinobacter sp.
CCGCCCGAAATCCGTTCATCTGGCACCTCCCGACCTGTCCTTTCGCCCCCGATGCCGCCCATTTTCGCGGCTGGCAACCGCCCCGCGCTTGCCCGCGGCCCCCCAAGCTGGCAGGCAGCCCGCATGGGAAAGAAGCTGACCTGGTGGATCCTTGGCGCGCTGGCACTTGGGCTGGTGGTGGGATTCCTGGTGAACCGCAATGTCCCGGCCGAAGGGGTGAAGCAGACGGTCTATTACCTCGGCATCATCACCGATCTGTTCCTGCGGCTCATCAAGATGATCATCGCGCCGCTGGTTCTGGCGGCGTTGATTTCCGGCATCGGCCACATGGGGGGCGACGCCAAGACGCTGGGCCGCATCGGGGGCCGGGCGATCGGCTGGTTCGTGATCGCTTCCTTCGTGTCGATCACGATCGGCATCCTGGCCGTCAACTGGCTCCAGCCCGGCGTCGGGCTTGACCTGCCGCTGCCCCCTGCCACCGCCGACAGCGGCATCCATTCCCAAGGCTTCGACGCAAAGAAGTTCTTCACCGAACTGGTCCCCAAATCCATCTTCGAGGCGCTGGCCGGCAACCAGATCCTGCAGATCGTCGTCTTTTCGGTCTTCACCGGAATCGCGCTGTCGCAGATGGGCGAGAAGGGCGCGCCGCTGTTGAAGGCGA
>JBKDAC010000021.1:0-5535 GCA_046316515.1 Sandaracinobacter sp.
ATACGGAGCGGACTACCATCGAAATTGGTGCTTTTGATCGACAGGATGGCAACTGGATTTTCTCCTCCAGCATGCCCGAGGAGCCCGTTTTTGACCCGGCGCGCACTGCTGGTTCCTTGCATTTCACTGACACCGACGCACACGGCTGGTATTGGTCAAGACAGCTGATCGATGCGGCAAAGGCTGCTGGACTGCGCGGCATGACGTTTGGCCCGACACTTCACCAATATTGTGAGATGTAACGATCGTTTTCCCTGTTGCGCTCGTCAAGAGGTTTATCGATGACTCAGTTGCCGCCGAATGATGGCTCCCGGATACAAGTGACGATCAAGGGCAGCGCGTCGCGTCCGGTCACGACAGATGGGCGGGTGCCGTTCAAAGATGTGAAGTTGCAGCCAGGATCGCAGCGGTCCCACATCATTCCGCAGCAGGTGTTCGGGGAATTACCCAACCTGTTTCAGAGGATCGGCAACCCAGATCCCTCATCGGGGATAAGAGCCTGATCCGAAATTAAAATGTGCTGTTCAAATCCCCCACGGGCGCGGGCGCGGATGCCAGCATCGAGGCGTTCGACGACACATGGGCCTGGGGGCCGAGGAGATCCGCCTGAACGGCTATATCGCGACCCATGTGGAGAATATCGAGCGCAACGAGGGCTACAAGGGCTACAAGGGTTACAAGGGCTTCGAGGGCTTCGAGGGCTTCAACAAACCCGGGATCGACGGCGTGCTGCGCGCACTGGACCCCCGGGCAAGCGTTCGCGAAACGGCACCGGTGCCGCAGGATGCCTAAAGCAGCCGGCGCCGCAGGGCACCTGACGTCGGCCCTTCTGCCCGACCGGACCCTGCTCAGTCCTGATCCGGTCGGCCCTTGCGCCACCGGTCGTAGCCGAGGCCCAGCAGGGTGGCGATGATCAGGTAGATGAGGATGGTGGCCGTCACCTGCCGGGAATCCGACACCGCGACCGTTGCCGCCATCCCCATGGCGACGCCCGGGTGGCGCAGCGAGGCTGCATTGGCGAGCGCGGCGCGGTTGCCAGCCCCCGGCCCGCCCAGCAGATGGCCCGCAGCAAGCCCGGCCGCGGCAAGGATGGCACAGGCGACCAGGGTGAAGTTCCCGATCGCCTCCCATATGTTGGGTGCCGTCACCACAAGGGCCAGGATTGCGGTCAGCCCCAGTAACGCCTTGCCGGCCAGTGCCAGTGGGCGGACTATCCGGTCCGAGAAATTGGGCGCGATGGCCGCAATACCCAGCCCCAGCGCCAGCGGCCCCATAGCCGTGATGACCAGAATCATCAGGATTTGCCGCGCATCAAAGGCCAGCCCCACGCCCAGCAGCTGCGCATTGAGCTGCAGGACCAGCGGAGCGGCGACGAAGGTGAAGGCAGTCGCCAGCACGAACAGGCTCATCACATAGCGGCTGCCGCCACCTGCCTTGGCGCCCTTGCCCGGAAACACCGGCGGCATAGGCGACACGGAAAGCGCCAGAAGGGCGAACATCGTTGCCGGCACCAGCGGCAGCCACAGCGACAGCGCCAGCGCGACCGCCGGCACGACCAGGAACATCGCCGCCATCGCGCGCACAGACAGGCCCGGTGCCTGCAGGAAGGCAAAGGCATCCGACAGCTCCGTGTCCATCCCGAAAGACATGACCAGAAGAAGCAGGCTTGCGACTGCCATCAGCTTGACGATCAACATAAGGTCCATGGTAAGCGTTTCCCCCTCCGATCCGGGCGACTTTCTTTGGCAGGCTCGCACACCAGGCATTGCCCAGAGACGGACAGTCCTGCCCGATTCGAGGAGGTCTTGCCGCCTGTGCCAGAAACTGGGCAATTTCCCGGCAGGTCAAGGGATAGGCTGGTGCCATGATCGATCCGGACGCATACCCGCCGAGCCTCTGGCGTCATGCAATCGGCGCAACGGCCGGAGCCATGCTGCTATTCGCGGTGCCGGCTGGGGCGCAGGAAACGGTGTCGCTGCAGGTGCCACTCGGCACGGCGGCGGGAGAGGTGGCGCACGAGCTGTCGGACAAGGGCTATGCCATGCCGGACTTGCTTCCGCCACCGCCACCGCCACCGCCCTCAGAGACGAAATTCCTCGACATCCGGCCCAGTCTCGTCGTGCTGGTGGACCACACCTTCTTCGGGCAGGACGATGACAGCATCGCCCAGGTCGGCGAGCAGCCGAATGATTGGGAGCTTCGCGCTGCCCGGCTCTCGTTCCTGGGCAGCATCGGCGGCAGCTACCGCGTCGGCTTTCAGGTGAGTGGCGAGTATAAGGGCTTCGACGGTGACCCGGAAACCACCTGGCAGCTGACCGACCTGTCGCTGACCTTCCCGATCGGCACGCGCAGCAAGCTGATCGTCGGCAAGACGAAGGAGACCTTCGCCTACGAGATGGTTGGTGACGCTGCGAACCTGCCGGCGATGGAGCGGGTGCTCTCCCCCTTCTTCATCTCGCGCAACACGGGGGCGAAGTTCATCCATGTCTGGGGCCCGGCCAAGCGCGGGACCTTCTCGATGGGGCTCTACAACGATGCCTGGGACATCCAGAACGCAGACCGCCGGGGCTGGGATGCGAGCGCGCGGGTGACCGCCCTTGTCTGGGCGGATTCGGACGATGACAGCCGCTACCTGCATGTGGGCGCCGCGTTCCGGGATGTGGCCTCCAAGGGCACGTTGCGCTACCGTGGGCGCCCGGGCAGCAATGTTGCGACCAACTTCATCGACACCGGCCGCTTCGATGCCGACGGTGCGCTGCATGTCGGGCTGGAGGGGATTCTGGCCCTGGGCGGGGTGTCGGTGCAGGGGGAGTGGGTTCGCGCGCAGGTGGATGCACCGACCAACGGCAACCCTGTGTTCGGCGGCTGGTACGTGACGGGGAGCTGGGTGCTGACCGGTGATCATCGCCCCTATGACCGCAATGTCGGCTATGCCCGGCGGGTGGTACCCAAGGGACGGGGCGGGGCGCCCGAGCTTGTGGTGCGCTATTCCGACGTGGACCTCAGCGACGAGCTGGTCGATGGCGGCCGATTCCGTCGCACCGATCTCGGCCTCAACTGGTGGGCAACGCGGCGCTGGAAGGCGGGCGTCGCCTGGGGCCATGTCTGGCTCGACAGGAATGGCCTAACCGGCGAGACTGACACCCTGCTAACTCGAATCCAGTGGGTCTATTGATGACAGACGATGGCATGATCTGGCTGCCGGGCGGGCGCTTCCGAATGGGGTCGGATGTGCACTATCCCGAGGAAGCGCCCGCCCATGACGTGGAGGTGACGGGGTTCTGGATCGACCGCACGCCCGTCACCAACCGGCAGTTCACTGCCTTTGTGGCGGCGACGGGGCATGTGACGCTGGCCGAGCAGAAGCCCGATCCCGCCGATTATCCGGGCGCTCTGCCGGAAATGCTGGTGGCGGCAAGCCTGGTCTTCACGCCGCCGCCGGGCCCTGTGCGGTTGGACGACTGGAGCCAGTGGTGGGCCTGGGTCGCCGGCGCGGACTGGCGGCACCCGACAGGGCCCGACAGCAGCATTGACGGACTGGAGGATCATCCTGTCGTGCATGTGGCGGCGGTCGATGCTGAGGCCTATGCCGCCTGGGCCGGAAAGGACCTGCCGACCGAGGCCGAGTGGGAATATGCCGGCTGGGGTGGGCGTGCGGGCGCGGAGTTTGCGTGGGGCGACGCGCTGGAACTGGGCGGCAAGCACATGGCCAATGTGTTTCAGGGCGAGTTTCCGCACCGCAATTCGGCGGCCGATGGCTATGTGCGCACCTCGCCGGTCGGGGCCTTCCCGCCCAACGGCTTTGGCCTTTCGGACATGATCGGCAATGTGTGGGAATGGACGGCGGACTGGTATGCCCGCGGGCATGTGGTGCCGCCCAAGGCTGGCTGCTGCGTGCCGCAGAACCCCCGCGGCGCCGCGCAGGAGGGCAGCTTCGATCCAGGGATGCCGCAGATCCGCATTCCGCGGCGCGTGCTGAAGGGCGGCTCGCACCTGTGCGCCCCCAGCTATTGCCGGCGCTATCGGCCGGCAGCGCGCCACGCGCAGGCGATCGACAGCTCAACGAGCCACATCGGCTTCCGCTGCATTCGCAGGCCCGAACCCGCAACCGTCTGAACACCACCGCCTGACGCGAAGGCACCGCCACCCCCGCATTTGCAGGCTCGCCCGGGGCTCCGCAGCCGGCTAGGCCCACAGCAATGCGCGCATCCGTCCTGCTTCTTCCCCTGCTCCTTATGGCCACCCCGGCCCTGGCCGCTGCCCCGGACGAGATCCTCGTCACCGGCCGCGGCCTTCCACTTGCTCCCGGCGTTCCGGCCTATGGGTCGGTCCTCATTGATCGCACCCGCCTCGTCGATGTGGGCCGGCTTGAGATCGCCCTCCAGGACGTCGCCGGATTCCAGCAGTTCCGCCGCTCCGACAGCCGCTCCGCCAATCCTTCCGCCCAGGGGGCAACGCTGCGTGCGCTCGGCGGCAACGCCGCAAGCCGCACGCTCGTCCTTCTGGATGGCGTCCCCGTCGCCGATCCCTTCTTCGGCTATGTCCCCTTCACCGCGCTCGCGCCCGATCGCCTGTCGGCCGTCCGGGTCACCCGGGGCGGCGGATCGGGCGCGTTCGCCGCTGGCGCAGTCGCCGGCACCATCGAGCTCGCCAGCGCCGACCGCCAGAGCCTGTCTCCGATCGCCCTCCAGGCACTCGGCGGCAGCTTCGGTTCCACCGAGCTGTCGGGCGCGCTCACCGCAGACCTGGGCGGCGGCTTCGTCTCCGTCTCCGGCCGCTGGGATCGCTCCGACGGCTTCCACACCACGCCCGACGACCAGCGCGTCGCCGCCTCCGCCCCGGCCGCCAACGACGGCTGGAGCCTTGGCGCCCGCGCTGTCGTTCCGCTGGGCAACGCCGAACTCCAGGCCCGCGTCCTCCTCTTCCGCGACGACCGCACCCTGCGCTTCCGCGGCGCGGATTCCAGCAGCGAAGGCCAGGACGCCAGCCTCCGCCTGATCGCCCGCGGCGACTGGGAGGTGGAGGCGCTCGCCTATGTCCAGGCCCGCAACTTCACGAATATCGTCGTCAGCGCCGCCACCTTCCGCCCCACGCTGGACCAGCGCAACACCCCGTCCACGGGCCTTGGCGCCAAGATCGAGCTGCGCCCCCCCGTCGGCGATACCCGCCTGCTGCGCCTGGGCGCTGATGTCCGCCTCGCCGAGGGTGAGATGTTCGAAACCGCCTTCAACGCTGCAACCGGTGCCGTCACGGCCCGCCGCCGTGCCGGCGGCCGCCAGCTGGGGGCGGGCCTCTTCGCCGAAGGCGATTGGACGCTCGGCAGCCTGGTGCTCACTGCCGGCACCCGGCTCGACCATTGGGCCATCCGCAACGGCCGCTTCGAAAGCCGCAACAGCCAGGGCACCCCCACGCTCACCAGCAGCTTCCCCGACCGCACCGACTGGCGGCTCAGTGGTCGCGCCGGCGCGCTCTGGCGCCTGTCGGGCGCGCTGTCCCTTCGGGGCGAGGGCGTTCTGGACGATGCGGGCGGGATCC
>JBKDAC010000022.1:0-3734 GCA_046316515.1 Sandaracinobacter sp.
TGCGTGATCAGCACCAGGGTCGCCCCGGTCTCGGCCAGCCGCCGGAACAGCAACTCCACGATTGCCTCGCCGGTCGTCGCGTCCAGATTGCCCGTTGGCTCGTCCGCAAACAGCAGGGCAGGGCGGATCGACAGCGCGCGGGCCAGTGCCACCCGCTGCTGCTCGCCGCCCGACAGCTGGGTCGGGTAATGCGTCACCCGATGCCCCAGCCCCACGGCCTCCAGCTCGCGCCGCGCCTCGCCGAACGGGTCGGCATGGCCCGCCAACTCCATCGGCACGGCCACATTTTCCAGTGCGGTCATGGTCGGGATCAGGTGAAAGGCCTGCAGCACGATCCCGATCCGCCCACGCCGGGCCTCGGCCAGCCCATCCTCACTCAGCCCCACCATGTCGGCGCCGGCCACGCGGATGGCCCCCCCGCTCGCACTCTCCAACCCCGACAGCACCGCCATCAGGCTCGACTTGCCGGAACCCGACGGCCCCAAGATCGCAAGCCGCTCGCCCGCGCGCACCTCCAGGTCCACGCCCTTCAGTATCTCCACCCGCGCCTCGCCCTCGCCCAGCGACAGGCTTACATTACGGGCATCGATCACCATATCGGCGCCACTGGCAGCATTCAGCATGGAGTTTCCCCGTTGGTAAGCAGGTTGGCGGCAGGCATTCCGGACGGACGTCGCATTGAGTCCCGCTCATATGGCGCACTTCCCGCACTTTTCCACCTGCTGGCACTGCTTGCGGCAATCACAACGCTGATTTTCAGCGCCCCTGCCTCGGCACAGGCCCCCGCAAATGCCCCCGCCAAGGCGCCCGTCGCCCGCGAAAAGCTGGTCCTCGCCTTCGGCGACAGCCTCACAGCAGGCTACCAGCTGAAGCCGGGGCAAGGCTTCGCCCCCCAGCTCGAAGCCGCGCTGCGCAAGGAAGGGCGCGCGGTCCGTGTCCACAATGCCGGCGTCTCGGGCGACACCACTGCGCAGGGCAAGGCCCGCCTCCCCTGGGTCCTCTCCAGCCTCAAGCAAAAGCCGGACCTCGCCATCGTCGCGCTCGGCGCCAACGACATGCTCCGCGGCCAACCCCCGGCACAGGCAAAGGCCAACCTCGATGCCATCCTCACTGAACTCGGCAAGCGCGGCGTGCCCGTAGTGCTCGCCGGCATGCTCGCCGCCCCAAACCTCGGCCCGGCCTATGCCAAGGAATACAACGCTATCTTCCCCGCGCTCGCGAAAAAACATGGCGCTGCCCTCTACCCCTTCTTCACCAACGGCGTGACCGCCCAGCCCAGATATCTGCTGTCGGATGGCATGCACCCCAACCCCGCGGGCGTCGGCGTGATGGTGAAGGGCATCCTCCCCACGGTGCGTACCCAGCTCCCGAAGTGACCCACCGCCTCTTCGTCGCGCTCCGCCCCCCGGCGCCCGTCCGCGATGCCCTATCGGCGACCATGAGCGGGATCGAAGGCGCCCGCTGGCAGACCGACAACCAGCTCCACCTGACCCTCGCCTTCCTGGGCGAGACCGACCGCCACGGCCTCGAAGCCGCCACGCAAGCCCTCGCCACCATCATCGCCCGGCCCATAGCCCTGTCGCTCGGCCAGTTCGGCACCTTCGACACCGCCCGCCCGGGCCGCACGGCCGCGCTCTGGATCAGCGTGGAGCCGGTCGATCCTCTTGCCACCCTTGCCCAATCCACCCGCACGGCGCTGCGTCGCGCAGGCCTCGTGCCAGACGCCCGCAAATTCACCCCCCACATTACGCTGGGCCGCTTCGGCAGCGCAGGCGCGTCGCGTGAGCGCTTGCGCCCCTGGCTCACCCACAGCCAACCCCCCCCGCGCCACCTGGCAGGCAACGGAATTCCACCTCGTCGAATCCACCCTCGGCAGCAAAGGCGCCCACTACACGCCCGTGGCCGGCTACGCGCTCGGCTGACCGCGGCCCCGACGCGCGCACAATTCTGTCACATCTGCCCTCTAGTGCCCCGGCCATGGCCTCCGCCCCTGCCCGCGCCGCCCTCCTGTTCGCGTCCATGGCGCTCGCCAACGTGCCTGCCCATGCCGAGGAGTATCTCTGGCTGCAGACCGTCGCCCAGGGCCCCGTCTCGGGCAAGATCGTCACCTGGCTCGAAGTCCAGCAGCGCTTCTCCGCCAACACCGACGTCACCATCCTCCGCCCGGCCATCGGCGTCCAGCTCAACCCGAAGGTCCAGCTCCTCGCCGGCTACCAGTATCAGCTGAACGATCGCGAGGACCGCCCCGACATCCGCGAACACCGCCTGTGGCAACAGGCCCTCATCCGCCTCGCCGGCACCCCCGGCAAGGCCACCCTCGTCAGCCGCACCCGCCTCGAACAGCGCTTCGTCGTCGACCAGTCCGACGACACGATGCGCGTCCGCCAGTTCGTCCGGGGCCAGGTCTGGCTCGACCCGCGTTGGTCGCTGATCGGCGCAGGCGAAGCCTTCATCGGCCTCGAAGACACCAGCTGGGGCCAGCGCGAGGGCGTCGAACAGACCCGCCTCTTCGCCGGCGCCGCCCACGCCCTCACCCCCCGCCTCACCCTCGAAGCCGGCCTCCAGGACCAGCGCTTCATCCGCCCCGGCCCAGACCGCACCAACCGCACGGTGAACCTGAGCCTCTTCTACCGCATCGTCTGACGCGCCCGGGACAACCGGGCTGCCGCCCGGACCCGCCTTCCCGGGGCCAAAAGGCCCCGGATTCCATTTTCAGTCGGGTGCCATCCATGGGTTGATCACCCGCAGCTGCGCAGCCGCAAAGGGCGCCGTGTCGCGTGACGCAACCGCAAACCCCTTCGCCGCAGCAATGGCCGCGATGTAGCCGTCAGGCGTCGGCAGTCCACGCCCGGCAGCACGCGCCCGCGCCGCAATCTCGCCATAGCGAAGCGCCGCCTCGGCACCAAAGGCCAGGATCCGCCCCTCGAACAGCTCGATCACTCCGTCCAGCGCAGCCGACAGCGCCTCCCGCCGCCGACCGGTCGGCAGCGAACCGATCCCGAACGCCAGCTCCGCAATCGTGATGCTGCTCAGGAACAGGGTCTCAGCAGCCTGCGCATCCAGCCAGGCCCGCACGGCATCCGCAGGCTCCGGCTTCATGGCTTCCGAAATGACATTGGTGTCGAGCAGGATCATCCCAGCCGCACAGGCTCGGCAGGCCGGCGGTCGGCCGCCCCCTCCAACGCCTCCACATCGGCATTGCGCAGCCCGATCGCCAGGCTGCGCTCCGCCAGCTGAGACCCAAGGCGAACCCGCCCCTCCGGCCGCACAGCCGCTTCCAGAATGGCCCGCATCTCAGCCTCGGTGCTCCGCCCCATCCGCGCAGCCCGCACCCGCAAGGCCCGATGCACCTCCTCGGGCAAGTTCCGAATGGTCACGGCAGCCATGATATCAATGCCTCAAAATATGATTGCACTGCTATCGAGATACGCATGTCGATAGCATCATTCAACCCTGCTCCATCCGGGACGTCGCAACCGGGCCCGTCCATCCTCCGACGCCAAAGAACCGGGCTGCCGCCCGGCCCCGCTCTCCCGGGGCCAAAAGGCCCCGGACCCCATTCTTGAAACGCCTCTCGAGCGTCCGCTTTCGACCCGATTCTGTTGAAAAACTCTTGGCTTGATGTGTAGTTAAGTATCTGATTCAGTACGCATCTGCTTGGTAGGGGATGCGGTGATGATGGGCGAGCGTTGCGTTGATCAGGCGGCGTTGTTCTACGCGTTCTCGCTTGAGCA
>JBKDAC010000023.1:0-3553 GCA_046316515.1 Sandaracinobacter sp.
CCCCTGACGTGGAACAGCTTGTGGGCAAGCGATCGATACTGCGCTTTCTGCGCCGCCCGGGCTTCGTCAGCAGCAAGCCCCTGAACGCCCGCATCGAAGCTGCGGTCGATATGCCGCTTATGGCCGCCGTCGCCCGCGAACACCAGCGCGGCCGCCGGCTGTTCGTGGCAACCGTCAACCTCGACAGCCAGCGCCTCGTCCAGTGGGACATGGGCGCGATCGCGCTCAGAGGGACGCCGGCCGCGCTGACCCTGTTCCGGCAGGTGCTGCTTGCCGCAATCAGCATACCGCTTGCGATGGACCCTGTTGCCATCAATGTCGGTGGCGCAGAACCCTCCGCTATGGAGAGCCATGTGGACGCAAGCCTGGTTGCGCCATTCCACTTGGCACCCGAACTGCTACCCGTTGATGGTTGTACCGCCGCGAGGCCTTGCCGCGTCAGCGTGATCCTGCACAACAAGCTGGTGCCCGAACCCCGCACCGTTCCATGGCGCGTTGGCGCCGTTGCTGCGCGGACGGTGGAGACGGTGGTGAAATCCCAGCTGTCGGTTCGCTTGCAGCAGGCGCAGGCCTTGTCGTCGGCGAGGGGCGCAACGTTTCGCATGAGCTTCATCGACGTTCCGTTCCCGGCCGTTTCGGCGATGCATTTCGATCCGGACTATATGGGCAGGCTCTACGAAATCGGCCTCCGGCGCGGCCACCAGGAACAGCCCTGGTCCGATATGCAATAAACGATTTCGAATCGACTGCCACGCTGTCGATCCTGCTCCTGACGGAGCCCGTCATCTCCCGCACCTTCAATCCGCTGCTGGGCTTCGGCGCGATATGGCCTGTCGTGCTCCTCAGCTGATCTTCGGCCCCAGCTCGGCCACCAGCTGGGCATACAGCTCGCGCTTGAACGGCACGATCAGGTCAGCCAGCCGCTCCAGTTCCGCCCATTGCCAGGCCTTGAATTCGGCATGCCCTGCCGCCGCATGCGCCATCAGGTCGACGTCGGCGTCGGCGCCGTGAAAGCGCAGCGCATACCATTTCTGCCGCTGGCCCCGGTATCGGCCTTTCCAGATGGTGCCCAGCAACTCGGGCGGCAGGTCATAGCTCAGCCAGTCCGCGGTCTCGGCGATCAGCGAGGTGAGGTGCCCCTTCACCCCCGTCTCCTCCTCCAGCTCGCGTAGCGCCGCCACATAGGGGTCCTCGCCCGGGTCGATCCCGCCCTGCGGCATCTGCCAGGCCTCAACCACGGCGTCGAACCGCTGGCCCACGAACACTTGGGCCTTGGCGTTCACCAGCATGATGCCAACCCCCGGCCGATAGGGCAGGCCGTCGGTCACGCAAGCAGCACCTTCAGGTCGGCGATCTGCTGCTCAAGGTCCGTCTGCGCCGAGGGGATCGCGCCCCGCACCTGCGCGCTGCCAAGCACCGGGCCCGCCGCCGCGCGGAAGATCACCCGGTGGCCCGCCTGGATCAGCTTCGCCGCATAGGCCCGGCCCTGGTCGCGCAGCGGATCAAGCCCGCAGGTGAACACCAGCGCGGGCGGCAGGCCCTCCCAATCGTCGCTGTGCAGCGGCGACGCGTGCGGGTGCAGCAGATGCGCCTCGTTCTGGATATAATGCGCGCCGAACCAGGCCATCACCTCGCCCGTCAGCAGATAGCCTTCCGCAAAGGCCTCCATCGACCCGCCGTTCGCCGTCATGTCGACGCCAGGATAAATCAGCCACTGGGCCGCCACCGGCAGCTCGTGCCGCAGTTCCCGTGCACACACGGCCGACAGGTTCCCCCCGGCCGAATCGCCAGCAAAGATCTGCCCCGTCACCTTGTGCCCGATCACCGCCGGGCTGGTGGCAATCCAGCGCGCAGCCGCCAGGCAATCCTCCACCGCGCCGGGGAAGGCCGTTTCCGGCGCCAGCCGGTAATCGACGGCGATCACGGTCAGCCCCGTCTGCGCGGCGATCTCGGCGGCGAGCGAATCATGCGTCTCCAGGTCGCCGATCACCCAGCCGCCGCCATGAAAGAAGGTGAGGACGCGGGTGTCGGTCGCAGTCGCCGCCGCCTGATAAATGCGCGCCGGGATCGCGCCCGCCGGGCCGGGAATGGAAATATCCTCCCTGCGCGCAAGCGGCGGCGCTGGCCGCTCGGCGATCGCCCCCATCTGGCGATAGGCCGCGCGGCCCTCTTCCGGCGTGCCCGCGTTCATCGGCGGCGCACCCACGGCGGCCATCATCCCCAGAAGCTGCTGCACGTCGTCGCGCACATAGACCATGACATTCTCCCCAATTATCTGTTTCAGCTCAGAAATTGCTCCATCAGGATGCGGTCGTCCAGCGCATAGTCCGGGTCGAACAACAGCTCGAGCCTGCGCGTGAGATCAGAGGTGATCTTCACATGCACCACGTCGCGCACCTCCATCTGGTCGGCAACCGCGCTCACCGGCCGCCGCTCGGCCTCCAGCACGCGGAACTCCACGACGGAACTGTTCTTCACCAGCGCGCCCTTCCAGCGCCGCGGCCGGAACGGGCTCAGCGCCGTCAGCGCCAGCAGATCGCAATCGAGCGGCAGGATCGGCCCGCCGGCCGACAGATTGTAGGCGGTCGAGCCCGCAGGCGTCGACACCAGCACCCCGTCGCAGGCCAGCTCCTCCAGCCGCACCTTGCCGTCGATCGCGATCTCGATCTTGGCCGCCTGCCGCGTCTCGCGCAGCAGCGACACCTCGTTGATCGCCGGGCTGATGATCGTCTCGCCCGAGGCCGTCGTCGCCTCCATAGTCAGCGGAGACAAAAAGAAGCTGCTCGCGTCGCGCACCCGGGCGGCAAGATCGTCAGCACTGTAATGGTTCATCAAGAAGCCCACCGTGCCGCGGTTCATCCCGAACACCGGCTTGGGCGACCGCGCGTTCAGCACCCGGTGCAGCACCGCCAGCATGAACCCGTCGCCACCCAGCGCCACCACGGCATCAGCCTCGGGAATGTCCACGAAATCATGGGCCGCGCGCACCTCTTCGGCGGCCTCATTGGCCTGCGGCGTGTCAGAGACCAGCAGCCCGAGCTTGGGTGTAAACAGTCCCCCCAGCTTGTTCTCGCCGCGCATTACTTGAACGCCGACTGCGTCGCAGACATGGGTCAGCCCCCGGTCATCGACATGTGCCGCGATACCGCAGGATCAGCGGCCCTGCGCTCGATCACGAAATCATGGCCCCTGGGCTTCAGCTGCATCGCCCGGTCAAGCGCGGCATCCAGCGCTTCCGGCCCACCCTCCCGCAGCAGATCCCTCAGCTCCACCCGGTCCTCCTGCCCCAGGCACATGAACAGCGTGCCCGTCGCCGTCACCCGCACCCGGTTGCAGCTCTCGCAGAAATTATGCGTCAGCGGCGTGATGAAACCCAGCTTCTGCCCGGTCTCGGCCACCCGCACATAGCGCGCAGGCCCCCCCGTCCGCTCAGGCGTCTCCACCAGCGTCAGCCTCGCCTCCAGCTGCCGCCGCACCTCGGTCAGCGGCAGATAACGATCCGTCCGGTCCTCCTCGATCAGCCCCAGCGGCATCGTCTCAATGAACGTCAGGT
>JBKDAC010000024.1:0-18879 GCA_046316515.1 Sandaracinobacter sp.
CGAGTTCAGCCGGCGGTTCAGGCGGCGGTCGTGATGCGCCGGCGCAGCGGGGCACCGAACTGGCTGTAGCTGGTGAGGCTGGTGTGGGCGACTGTTGTCGTTAAGGCCTGTGTAGCGAACCGGGTGCGGGGACGGAAGGCAGCGCAGGCCCGAGTTTACAATCTGTTGCAAATGGGGCTGCGACGGATCCGGGTGGTCAGGGCTTTTCGTCGTCCTTTGCGTCGCTGTCGGCGGGGTCCTTGAGGATGAGGCCGTGGCGGAGCAGCATGGGCATCTGGGCGATGGCAAACAGGAAAGTGATAAGTGTATCACCCCAGATCTTGAAGTGCAGCCAGATGTCGGTCGAGAAGAAGCGCCAGAAGACCTCGTTCAGCGCCGCGAGCAGCAGGAAGAAGAGCACCCAGCGCCGCGCGAGCAGTTCCCAGCCGAGCTCTGTCAGGCCCTGGAAGGCGGATCCCAGCAGAGATTTCAGATAGTTGCGGCGGCGCATCAGGCCGAAGGCAAGGATGCCTGCGAAGATGAGATAGACGATCGTCGGCTTCATCTTGATGAAGGTCTCGTCCTTCAGCCAGAGGGTGAGGCCGCCGAAGAAGCCGACGAGCAGGGCCGAGAACCAGGTCATGGCCGGAATGTGGCGGGTGAGCGCCCATGCGACAGCCATGGCGACTGCGGTTGCGGCCATGAAGGCAGCCGTGCCGACGGAGATGTCGAAGCGCGAATAGGCCGCGAAAAAGACGAGGAGCGGGCCGAGATCGACTGCGAGCTTCTTCCATCCGTCGAGTTCGCGGCGGGGTTGGGTGGTATCCGTCATCTGTCGGCGCCGGTGAGCGCGGCGGCGAAGGCCTGGGGGTCGAAGGGGCGGAGGTCGCCCAGCTTTTCGCCGACGCCGATGGCGTGGATGGGCAGGCCGAACTTCTCGGCAGCGGCGACCAGCACGCCGCCGCGCGCGGTTCCGTCGAGCTTGGTCATGACCAGCCCCGTCACGCCGGCGACTTCGCGGAAGATCTCGATCTGGCTGAGGGCGTTCTGGCCGGTGGTCGCGTCGAGCACGAGGATGGTGTCGTGCGGGGCGCCGGGGGCCTGCTTGCCGAGGACGCGGCGCACCTTGGCGAGTTCATCCATCAATCCCTGCTTGTTCTGGAGCCGGCCGGCGGTATCGACCAGCAGCACGTCGCGGCCCGAGGCGCGGGCCTGTTCCATCGCTGTATAGGCGAGGCCGGCGGCGTCGGCGTCCTGCTGTGCGGAGATGACGGGGATGTTCAGGCGTTCGCCCCATACCTGGAGCTGGGCGACGGCGGCGGCGCGGAACGTGTCTCCGGCGGCCATGAGGACGCTGTAGTCATCCTCCTGGAAATTATGGGCGAGCTTGGCGATCGTGGTCGTCTTGCCGGTGCCGTTGACGCCGACGACGAGGATGGTGTGCGGGCGCGGAAAGGCGGTGACGAGGAGGGGCTTGACGAGCGGTGCGAGGATCGCTGCGATCTCTTGCGCCGCGACCTGGCGGACGCGGGCCGTGTCGATGCTGCCGGCGAGGCGGGCTTCGGCGAGCTTTGCGACGATGCGGGCCGCGACCGCCGGGCCGAGATCGGCGGCGATCAGCGCGTCCTCGATCCTGTCCAGATCCTCTGCCTCGATCCGGCCGCCGCCGACCAGGAAGGTGAGGTTCTGGGCGAGCTTTTCCGACGAGCGGGACAGGCCGGAGCGCATGCGGGCGAGCCAGCCGCCCTTTTCGGTTACCTCTTCGCTGCTGCTCATTCGGCGAGTGTTCCGTTCACATATCCGGTTGGCGCGACGCGCACGAGGGCGCCGCGCGGGCGTGGGCTGGCAAGGCGCAGCCTGAGGCCGTGCGGGGTGATCCCCTGCCCGCCTTCGCTGACGACGTCCAGCGGCTTGCCGACGAAGCCGGTCGCAAAGGCGCTGTGGGCCTGGGCTGCGCGGGCCCGGAGTTCGGCCGCGCGGGCGCGGGCGACCTGGGGCGGCACCTGCGGCATGCGGGCGGCGGCTGTGCCCGGGCGGGGCGAATAGGGGAAGACATGGGCGTGGACGAGGCCACAGTCGGCAATGAGGGCGAGGCTGTTGGCATGGGCGGCGGCGCCCTCGGTGGGGAAGCCGGCGATGAGGTCTGCCCCTATGGCAATGTCGGGGCGGTGGCGGCGCAGACGGTCGGCAAGGGCCACGGCCTCGGCACGGCTGTGGCGGCGCTTCATGCGCTTCAACACCAGATCGTCGCCCGATTGCAGCGAGAGGTGGATGTGGGGCATCAGCCGCGGGTCGGCAAAGGCCTCCAGCAGGGCGGGATCGGCCTCGGCCGCGTCGAGCGAGGAGAGGCGCAGGCGCGGCAGCCCGGGCACGGCGACCAGGATCGCCTGCACGAGGGAGCCGAGGCTGGGCGTGCCGGGCAGGTCCTGCCCGTAGCTGGTGGTGTCGATCCCGGTCAGGACCACTTCGGCGACGCCCTGCCCTGCCAGCGCCGAGACATGGGCGATCACATCGGCCGGCGGCATCGAGCGCGAGGCGCCGCGCACGAGCGTGGTGACGCAGAAGGTGCAGCCATGGTCGCAGCCGTCCTGGACAGCGACGAAGCTGCGGCTCTGGCGGGTAACGGCCGGGATCGGCCGGACCGCGCCCCAGGCCGAGGGTTCCAGCTTGCGGGCGTTGGGGACGATGGTGGCGATGTCGGCGAAGCGGGTGGGTTCCAGCGTGGCGGCGCAGCCGGTGATGAAGACGGGGCCTGCGCGGGCGGCCCGGCGCGCGGCGGCGCGGGCATCGCGGACGGCCTCTGCGGTGACGGCGCAGCTGTTGATGACCGTGGCGCCCGGGGGCGCGAGGGCGGCGAGTGCATCCTGTTCGGCGAGGTTGGAACGGCAGCCCTGTGTGATGACGGTGGCTGTCACAGCTCGGTTTCGCCCTGGAAGGCGCTGGAGACCGGACCTGTCATGGTGAGGCTTCCTTGCGGGGTCTCGGCGATCACCAGGTCTCCGCCCGGCAGGCCGACGATGGCGCTGGCATCGACCAGGCCGCGGCGGCGGGCGGCGGCGAAGGTGGCGCAGGCGCCGGAACCACAGGCGAGCGTGAGGCCGGCGCCGCGTTCCCAGACCCGGAGGTCGATGCGGGTGCGGCTGCGGATGGTGGCGACGTTGACGTTCACGCGTTCGGGAAAGAGGGGATCCGATTCGATGGCGGGGCCGATGATGTCGAGCGGGACGGCCTGGGCGTCGGGCACGAAGAAGATGACGTGTGGGTTGCCCATGGAGACGGCCGAGGGCCGTTCGAGATCGACGCCGGCAAGGTTCCAGCCGACCGGCATGTCGGCGGTGTCCATCGCATAGGCGAGCGGGATCTCGGCCCAGCCGAAGCGGGGGGGGCCCATGTCGATGGTGACGCCGTCGGCCGATGCGGCTGCCGTGAGCAGGCCGCCGCGGGTTTCGATGGTGGCGGCGCCCCCCAGGATATGGGCGACACAGCGGGTGGCGTTCCCACAGGCCTCGGCCTCGGACCCGTCGGGGTTGAAGATACGCATGAAGACGTCGGCCTTGTTGGACGGCTCCAGCACGATGAGCTGGTCGCAGCCGATCCCGCGGTGGCGATCGGCCAGACGGCGGACGCGTTCGGTGGGCATGGCGAGCGCCACTTGCCGGGCATCGAAGATGGCAAAGTCATTGCCGGCCCCGTGCATTTTCAGGAAGGCTGTCGCCATGGGGGTGCATCTATGGGTGGGAAGCCCGGCATGCAATGGTGGCGGGAAACTGATCGGCTGCGCAGTGGCCGCAAGCCGGACATCGCGCCGCGGCAAGTGCCGCGCCCTTCGCGGAGGGCTTTGCCTGTGCGCGCAAGCAAACCCCGACCATTGCTTCAGGGGCCCTTGGAGAGTATGGCGCGCGGCCTTGAGCGGTCCGTCATGGGGCCGGAACATGCCCTGCCAAGGGGAACTGTCGGATGGCCAGCCTGTCTCTTGATCGCGATATCAGCCCGGATGACACGCTTGCGGCGGTTGCCGAGGTGCTGGGTGCGTCCTTGGGGCTGGCGCCCGAGGTGACGGCCGGGCTGGCAGCCGAATCGCTGCTGTTCGGGAACCTGCCGGAGCTTGATTCGATGGCGGTCGCGACCGTGCTGACGGCACTGGAAGACCGGTTCCATATCCTGATCGACGATGACGAGGTTTCGGGCGAGCTGTTCGAGACGGTCGGGTCGCTTGCCGCCTTCATCAGGGGCAAGCTGGACCAACGCTAGGCGTGCGGCCGGCGGAGAAGCCGCCGAGTCCGCTGATGTGAGAAGCAGAAGATCAGGAAACACACGGCAAAGCCGTGTATCGTCGGACGGGCCGGCGATGGAGATCGCCGACTCCGCCGGCCGGGCAAGACGGCGAGTCCGGAAGTTTGCGCTGCGCACAAACTCCGGCCCCCTTTAGGCCTTTACAAAGGGCCAACTCGCCGCCATATGCGCGCTCCGCTGCCCCATGGGACTTCCACCGCAAGGCAGTCGTTGTGTTCAACTGCTCCCCGGAGGTCCCTTGAATTGCACACGCATCATAACGCGCTTCGGGTAGCGCGCGCGCTGCAACCGGCAGCGCCCGTTACCCTCGTCCGCCCTGAAGCCGCCCTCGATGCGGCCCGCTTTTTCGTCTCGGCATTTCCGGGCAAGAGCTTCTATGCCGTGAAGGCAAACCCTTCGCCGCATCTGATCGAGCTGCTGTGGGCGGGTGGAATCCGGCATTATGACGTGGCCTCCATCGCGGAGGTGCGGCTTGTGCGCGGCACGCTGCCGTCGGCATGCCTTGCGTTCATGCACCCGGTAAAGGCCGAGGAAGCGATCGCAGAGGCCTATCATGTGCATGGCGTGCGCATCTTCAGCCTGGACAGCCATGAGGAGCTTGCCAAGATCGTCCGCGCCTGTTCGACCGACGGTTTGCCGGCGGCCGACCTGACGCTGTGCGTGCGGCTGAAGGTTTCCTCGGCGCATTCAAAGCTGAGCCTGGCATCCAAGTTCGGGATCGGCGTTGCCGACGCCCCTGCCTTGCTGTTGGCCGCGCGCCAGGCGGCGGACGCGCTGGGCATCTGCTTCCATGTAGGTTCGCAGGCGATGAGCCCGGCGGCCTATGCGGACGCAATGGCGTTCGTGCGCGCGGCGATCGTGGAGGCGGGCGTGACCGTCGACGTGATCGACGTGGGTGGCGGCTTCCCCAGCCGCTATCCGGGCATGGAGCCGCCCAGCCTGGAGACCTATTTCGCGGTGATCGAGCGGGCCTATGAGTCGCTGCCGATCAGTTACTCCGCGGAGCTGTGGTGCGAGCCGGGCCGGGCGCTTTCCGCCGATTACTCCAGCGTGCTGGTGCGGGTGGAAAAGCGGCGCGAGAACGAGCTGTCCATCAACGACGGCGCCTATGGGTCGCTGTTCGATGCCGCGCATGTGGAATGGCGCTATCCGGTGAAGCTGGTGCGCGAGGATGCATCCGTTGCCGAGCCGATGGACTTCGCCTTCTATGGCCCGACCTGTGATGACATGGACCATATGAAGGGTCCGTTTGCGCTGCCGGCGGACGTGAAGACGGGCGATTACATCGAGATCGGCCAGCTGGGCGCCTATGGTTCGGCGATGCGGACCGGGTTCAACGGCTTCGGCACGGGCGAAACGGTGATTGTCTCGGACGCGCCGATGGCCTCGCTGATCCCGGCCGGCGGGAGCCCGCGCGTGCCGCAGAATGTGGTGCCGCTGGGGATTGCCGCGCGCTCCTGAGGCGCGTCATAAGCGTTTCACATTTTCCCATAACTAGTTCCCCACCGCGAGAAGGCGGTGGGGCCCCTTTTTCTGTTGGAGACAGACATGAGCGAACAAATCGACGCGCAGCGGAAAGCCGAACTGCTTTCGAAGCAGGTGAAGCATATCGACATCCGCAGTTTCGATTCGCGCCCGATCATCGACCAGATGGCGAACATGTCGTTCACCAGCCGGGATCTCGCGCGGGCGAGCCGCATCTACAACCAGATGCTGGAGGACAAGGACTGCACGATTTTCCTGGTGATTGCGGGCTCGACCTCGGCCGGCGGCTGCATGGACCTTTATGCCGAGCTGATCCGTTCGAACATGGTGGATGCCGTGGTGGCGACGGGCGCCACGATCGTGGACATGGATTTCTTTGAAGGGCTTGGGCACAAGCACTATCAAGCCCTTGAAATTCCGAACGACAACACGTTGCGGTCGCTCTATATCGACCGCATCTACGACACCTATATCGACGAGGAGCAGCTGCAGGACTGCGACCACACCATCGGTGCAATCGCCAACAGCCTGGAGCCCAAGGCCTATTCCAGCCGCGCCTTCATCCGCGAGATGGGGAAGTATCTGGCCGAGCATGGCAAGAAGGACAACAGCCTCGTCAAGCTGGCCTATGAGCGTGACGTGCCGATCTTCTGCCCGGCATTCGTGGATTCGTCGGCCGGGTTCGGGCTGGTGAAGCATCAGGTGGACCGGATGAAGGCCGGCCAGCCCTATATGGTGCTGGACGCGATCGCGGACTTCCGCGAGCTGACCGACATCAAGATCAAGGCAGGGCCGACAGGCCTGCTGATGATCGGCGGCGGGGTGCCGAAGAACTTCATCCAGGACACAGTGGTCTGTGCGGAGATCCTGGGCCATGACGATGTGGAGATGCACAAATATGCCGTGCAGATCACCGTTGCCGACACGCGCGACGGGGCGTGCAGCAGTTCGACGCTGCAGGAGGCGGCGAGCTGGGGCAAGGTGCAGACCGTGCACGAGCAGATGGTGTTTGCCGAAGCGGGCAGCGTGATGCCGCTGCTGGCGTCGGACGCCTATCATCGCGGGGCCTGGAAGAGCCGTCCGAAGCGGGGTTGGGCAAGGCTTTTCAAGGGTTGAGCGGCCGGCGGCAAAGACGCCAGGGTCCGCCAGGGTCCGCCGGCGGCAAAGCCGCCAGGGTCAGCCAGCGGCAAAGACAGAGAAGCAAATTGTGCGACCGAGCCGCGCCGTCGGATGGGTCGGCGGTGAGCCCGCCGACCCGCCGGCCGGGCTGACGCCGAGTCTGCGGAACTGGGCTGCACACTGTCCGCAGCCGGCTGGCCTAACGCCGAAACTCCCCCACGAGCTCCACATGCGTTGACCAGCGGAACTGGGCGATGGGCCAGATGCGGTGGAGCGTGTAGCCGCCGCCGCCGAGGCGCTCGGCGTCGCGGGCGAAGGTGGCGGGGTTGCAGCTGACGGCGGCGATGACCGGCACCTTGCTGGCGGCCAGCTGTTCTGTCTGGGCAATGGCGCCGGCGCGGGGTGGATCGATCACGACGGCATCGAAGGGGGCGAGTTCTGCGGCGGTGAGCGGGCGGCGGAAGAGATCGCGGTGCTGGACGGTGACGGGACGGCCTGCGCGGCGGGCAGCGGCCTCGAGCGCGCGGATGGCGGGGCCGGCGCCGTCGACGGCCTCGACCTTTGCGGTGCGCGAGATTGGGAGCGCGAAGGTGCCGCTGCCGGCGAACAGGTCTGCCACCTGCCCTGCCCCGCCGATGATGGCGGTGACGGCGGCGACGAGGGCGGCCTCGCCGTCGGCGGTTGCCTGGAGGAAGGCAGCCGGCGGAAGGGTGACGGGGACGCCGCCGAGGCGGATGGCCGGGTCGCCAGCGGCAACCAGTGTTTCGACGCCAATGGGCCCTTCGACCGAGAGGCGCGCGAGGCCGTGCGCGCGGGCGAATTCTGTCAGGCCCTCGATGAGGGGCAGGCTGTTGGCCTGGAGGTTGGCGAGCAGCAGGTCGACGCCCGAATCTGTCAGCGTCATGGTGATGCCGATGGCCGAGCGTTCCTTCAGGTGCGGCGCGAGGAGCTGCCGGAGCGGGGCGACGAGCGCGAACAGCTGCGGGTGCAGCACCGGGCATTCCTGCATGTCGACGAGGCTGTGTGCGCCTTCGGCATTGAAGCCGAGGCGGACGGCACCCTGGGTGCGGGTTGCGCGCATGGCGGCGCGACGGCGGGCGGCCGCCGGGGACATATGGACCGGCATCACGCTGGTGGGGACGATGCCGAGGCGGGCCAGCGGCTGCAGCACTCTGTCGCGGGCGAAGTTGGCTATGGCCGGGTCTGCCACATGCTGGATCTGGCAGCCGCCGCACTGGCCGAAATGGCGGCAGGCTGGCGCGACATGGTTGGGGCCGCGCTGGAGGATGGTGCCGTCGGCTGCCACGATGTCGCCGGGGACCGCACCTGCGACGAAGAAGCCGCCCAGGGTCGTTCCGTCGCCTTTGGCACCCATTCCGACGACTGACCCACTTTCATGCGCGTCAGTCATGTGACAGAGACAATGCTGGACCAAGGCGAGCGTGCACCGGTGGAAGTTGAGGTATCCTGAATGACACGGCTTTTCCTGCTGCCAGCCTTCACTGTTGTGCTCCTTGCGGGCGCTTGCGCCCCTGCCCCGCTGTACACATCAAGCGCCTTGCAGCGCGGTGCTGTCACCTGGGGCGAGATTCCGCGCGATGCAAGGGGCGAGCCGGTGTGGACGGCCATCCGGCCCGTGCAGCCCGATGTCAGCCAGGCAGCGGCAGGTGGCCGGTCCAGCCAGCCGGAAGCTGCAGCAGAAGGCGGCGCCGAAGCGAGCCCCACGCCGCCGACAGCATGACGAGAAAAGTGCCGAGGACGAGGGCCGTGAGCCCGAAGCCTGCGGCGACCTGGCCGGCTTCGAACAGGCCTTGCAGCGCGAAGATGACATAAGCGAGCGCCGAGACGAGCAGCGCACGCCGGTCTATCGCCAGCGCGACGAGCGTAAGGGCCAGATAGACGACGAGCACGAGGAGTGCGGCACCCGGCCCGGATGCTGCATCCATCAGCCCGGACAGCGCGAAGATCGGATGGATGATCAGCGGCGCTGCCAGCAGGTGCAGCCAGAAGGCGATATCGGTGTTGCGGGTCAGACGTTCGCGGTCAGAGATGTCGTAGCGCATGGCGAGGCCAAAGATCGCAAGGCCCGACAGCAAGGCCATGCCCTGCACGGCGCGTTCGCCGAGGATGGAGCCTGCCAGCGCGACGGCGCCGACGGCGAGCGCTGCGGTGCCTGCGGCCAGAGTGATCGGCACGCGGAAGCGGCGCCAGTGGAGCGCCGCGGCCGCCGCGCCGGCAAGGCCGGAGACCATGAGCGGCGCCCAGAGTGCGGTCGTGAAGCCCTGGCCGAAGGCCTGTTGGGGCGCGCGCCCCCATTGACCGACCGCAGTGAGGGCAAGGAAGGTGACGGCGAAGACACTGCCGACGAACGCCAGCAGCAGCAGAATCGAGGGCAGCGCCATCCGGCGGCGCGCGGTGAAATACTCGGCAAGGCCCCAGCTGGCCGCGGCCATGATGGCGGCTGCCGGCAGGTTGGGCAGCAGGGCCGGGATCGCGCCGAGGAGCAGCACGCAGGCGAGCGTGACGAAGATGTCGTTGAAGCCCGTCAGCAGGCGGAAGCTTTCGTCATCCGGGCCGGAGGTGCCCTGCGCCCGGGCGCGCACGAAGGCGAGAACCCGATCGCGGGCGGCCGCAGCCAGTATGCCGGCATCGACTGCGGCGTCGAGATCGTCCCTGCGAATGTCCATGGGCCCGAGAATCGCCGGGGCGGCCGGCTGTGTCAACGGCGCGCGGCGGCCGTGCATTGCAGTTTCGCCCAGAGTCGCTAAGTCTCGTCCACCAAAGCGGAGTATCGCGCATGCAGTTTCTGAAGGGCGTCTGGGGCTTCCTTGTCGGGGTGAAGGACGCGCTTGTCCTGTTGTTCATGCTGCTTCTGTTCGGGGCATTGTGGGCCAGCCTTTCGATGCGCGCGCCGATCGCGAACGTGCCCGACGGGGCTGCGCTGAACATCGAGCTGAACGGACTGTTGGTGGACCAGGCGACCGAGCCCACGCCCCTTGCCCTGCTGAGTGGCGAGGCGGTTGTGCGCGATACCGAGACGATGACGCTGGTGAAGGCGATCGATCGGGCCGCGGAGGATCCGGCGATCACGCGCATCACCCTTGATCTCGACCGCTTCATGGGCGGCGGGCTTGCCAACTTGGAAAGCGTTGGGGCCGCCCTTGTGCGGTTCCGGGCCAAGAACAAGGAGGTGGAAGCCTGGGCGACCGCCTATTCGGATGACGCCTATTATCTGGCGTCGCACGCGAGCAGCATCGGAATCGATCCGATGGGGGCGGTGATCCTTGCGGGGCCGGGCGGCAGCAACCTGTATTTCAAGGAGGCGCTCGACAAGCTGAAGGTGAATGTGGAGGTGTTCCGGGTGGGCACCTACAAGAGCTTTGTGGAGCCCTTCACGCGCACCGAGGCATCGCCGGAAGCCAAGGCCGCCGACCGGGCGCTGGCCGAGGACCTGTGGGCGAGCTGGCGGACGGGCGTGCAGCGCCAGCGGCAGGAGCTGGACGTGGCCGCGCTGCTGGAGAGCTGGCCGGCGCGGGTGGCGGGGGCCAACCAGCCGCAGGCGGAGCTGGCAAAGAGCGCGGGCCTTGTGGACGAGGTGCTGAGCCGCAACGCCTGGCACAAGCGGCTGCGCGACCAGCTGGGCGAGGGAGACGACCCCGACCGGCCCGGCGATTTCAAGCGGATCGACCTGAGGGATTACTGGAACGCGCGCAAGCCGACCAGCCAGACGGGCCCGGCGGTGGCGGTGGTGCATGTGGCCGGCAACATCGTGGACGGCGAATCCCCGGCAGGCACGGCCGGCGGCGACACCATCATCGAGCAGATCGAGGATGCGCTGGCCGACAGCGACGTGAAAGCGCTGGTGGTCCGGGTGGATTCCGGGGGCGGCTCTGCCATGGCATCCGAGCAGATCCGGCTGGCGATGGCAGAGGCGCGGGCGCGCAAGCTGCCGGTGATCGCGAGCTTTGGCCCGGTGGCGGCGAGCGGCGGCTACTGGATCGGCACGGGGGCAGACATGATCTTTGCGAGCCCGGCGACGATCACCGGGTCGATCGGGGTGTTCGGGGTGATCCCGACCTTCCAGGGAACGCTGAAGGAGCTGGGCATTTCGACCGATGGTGTGCGGACCACGCCCTTTTCGGGCCAGCCGGATATCGTGGGCGGGCTGAATGCGCCGACGCGGACGCTGATCCAGGCCGGCGTGGAGGATATCTATCAGCAGTTCCTGGTGCGGGTGTCGACCGCGCGGAAAATGCCGGTGGCGCAAGTGGCGCCGATTGCCGAGGGGCGCGTCTGGTCTGGCAGGCAGGCGAAGGAGCTGAAGCTGGTTGACCAGTATGGCGACCTGCAGGCCGCTGTGCGCGAAGCGGGCAAGCGGGCCGGCATCAAGGGGGAACCGCGGGTGAAGACCATGGCGCCGCCGACACCGTTCCTGGTGGAGCTGCTGTTGTCGCTGGAGGGCGGGAGCACGGCGCCGCGCGATGCCCTGGCCCGGGCAGTGGCCGTGTCGCGGCTGAAGGCGGCAGCACAGGTGGAGTCGGCCGTTTCGGTGGCGATGGGGCCGACGGTGCAGGCGCATTGCCTGACCTGCATGGGCTATACCATTCCGTCGCGCAGCGGGCCGACGGTCACGTCGGTTGGCGAGGTGTTGAGGGCACGCCTGCTTGACTGATCCGGGGGGCGGCAAACCCTCGCGACAGATCAGCGGTCTGGCGGCTGCGCTGCTGGCGTTCAACGGCGTCGTGGGAGCGGGCATCTTCGCACTTCCGGGCGTTGTCGCGCGCGAATTCGGCGCATTCGGGCCCTGGTTGTTCCCGCTGTTCGGGCTGCTGATGCTGGTCGTGATAGTGCCGCTGGCGGCGGTTGCGGCCCGGTTCGACGTCAACGGCGGCGCGCAGGCCTATGTCTCGCGCGCCTTCGGGCCCTTCGCGGGGTTCCAGGCGGGGTGGCTGTACACCATCGCCAAGGTGACCGCGCTCGCCGCCAACTCGACTGTCTTCGCTGCCTATCTGGCGGGGTTGATACCGGCGCTCGACACTGTGGCTGGGCGCGGGCTGGTGGTGACGCTGCTGCTCCTGTCGCTGGGTGTTGCCAACTGGATGGGTCAGAAGGGCGCGATCCGGCTTCTCGAGTGGAGCTCTTTCCTGAAGGCAGCGCCGGTGCTGATCCTTGCCGTGGTCGGGCTGGCGCTGTTCTGGCGCGAGCTGCCGGGCCCCGGGCCGCTGCCGCCGCTGTCGACACTGGAGGCCAGCGCGCTGGTGATTTTCTATGCCTTCGTCGGCTTCGAGAATGCGATGGTGACCGCTGGCGAGACCCGCGACGCGCGCCGCAACGTTCCGCGCGCATTGGTGAGGACGGTGATGGCGACTGCGGTCTTCTATTTCCTGATCCAGCTGGCCTTCACGGCGGTCGCCCCCGATGCGCGCGAGGATGCCCCGCTGATCGCCTTCGGCGCTGCCATCGCCGGGACGGCAGGCGCGCTGGTGATGACGTTCGCCGCACTGGCCTCGCTGGTCGGCAACCTGCACGGAAACATGATGTCCACGCCGCGGCTGCTGCAGGCGATGGCGGAGGGGCGGCAGTTGCCGGATTGGTTCGGGCGGCTCGATGCGACCAGGGGAACGCCTGTCTACGGCATCTGGTCGTTCACGCTCGTCGCGCTTGCGCTTGCGCTGACGGGCGGCTTCGTTGCGCTTGCGGTTCTGGGCACGGCGGCGCGCCTGATCCTCTATGCCTGGGTGATGCTGACGCTCCCGCGCCTGCGGGCGCTGGCCGGGGAACACGCTCTCCCGCCCCTTCCGCTGGCAATTGCAACCGGTCTCGGGCTCTCTGTCTGCCTCTGGGCGATCGCGCAGAACGAGGCGAAGGCCTGGGTCCTGCTGGGGGGCGCAGCAGTGGTGGGCGGGCTGCTCTATGCCGTGGCGCGGCGGGCAACGGTGGGGCGCTGACCAGGTCAGGCCTAGCCGGGGTGGATCGGCAGCTTCCGGCCGCGCGATGGCGCCGGCGCGGATGGCGAAGGCGGTTGCTGCCCCGGCCCCGCCGGCGATCCAGCATCAGGCGTTCGGAAAAGCCGCCCTGCAGCACGGGGCCGTGCCAATAGGGCCAGTCGACGATGTCGGATTCGAAGAGGTTGAGGACCTGCCCCAGATGGTGAGCGCGGTTCCGGGGGCGGTTGATGAGTTCGACAGGAACGAGATTTGCGCCCTGTGCGCGAGGGGTGGCTCAGATGGTCTGGAGGGCTTCGCCCCAGGGCAGGCTGACCTTCACGATGAAGCCCTCCTCGGTGTCGGCAGGGGCCTCGCCTCGAAGCTGGCCCAGTCGCCGGCGAGGCCTTGCTGCGCCAGGCGGTGGGCTTCGGCCATCTCGGCGCCGGCGGCGGCAAACTGCTCGACCGGGTTCGGGTTGCGCGGGCCGGAGCGTTCCGGGAAGGATCGGAACCAGCCGGCCATGCGCGGACACTCCTAGATGTGGATGGCTTTGCCCGAGACCGCCAGCGCGGCTTCCTTCAGCGCCTCCGAGTGGGTGGGGTGGGCGTGGCAGGTGTAGGCGATGTCCTCGGCGGATGCGCCGAACTCCATCGCCTGCGCGGCCTGGGCGATCATGGTGCCGGCCATGCGGCCGATGATGTGGACGCCGACGACGCGGTCGGTTTCGGCATCGGCGATCACCTTCACGAAGCCGGCAGTGTCGCGGTTGGTCTTGGCGCGGCTGTTGGCGAGGAAGGGGAACTTGCCGACCTTGAGCGCCAGGCCCTTTGCCTTGGCCTCTTCCTCGGTGAGGCCGACGGTTGCGACCTCGGGCTGGGTGTAGACGACGGCGGGGATGACGGCGTGGTTCAGCGGGCGCTTCATGCCTGCGATCAGCTCGGCGACGACGACGCCCTCGTCCTCGGCCTTGTGGGCGAGCATCGGGCCTTCGATCACGTCGCCGATGGCCCAGAGGCCCCGGACCGGGGTTGCGAGTTGGCCGTTGGTGGGGATGCGGCCCCTGGCATCGAGCGCGAGGCCGGTGGCGGCAAGGTTCAGGCCGTCTGTGTTGGGGCGGCGGCCGGCCGAGAGGAGGACGATGTCGGCATCGAGGGTTTCGGCGGCGCCGCCGGCTGCGGGTTCGAGGGTGAGGAGGGCGCCCTTGCCCCCCGAAACTTTGCTGCGCTCGATCTTGGTGACCTTGGTGCTGGTGCGGAGTTCGAGGCCCTGTTTTTTCAGGATCTTCGCGAATTCCGCGATGATGTCGCCGTCCATTGCGGGCGTGATGGTGGGCGCATATTCGACGACGGTGACCTTGGCGCCGAGGCGGTTCCAGACTGAGCCCATCTCGAGCCCGATGTAGCCGCCGCCGACGACGACGAGGTGCTTCGGGACGGTGGGCAGGTCGAGGGCTTCTGTGGAGGTGATGACGACTTCGCCATCGGGGGTGAGGCCCGGGGGGAAGGCGACTTCGGAGCCGGTGGCGATGACGATGTTGGGGGCGCTGTGGCGTTCGCCGGCGACTTCGATGGTTTTCGCGTCGAGGAACTTTGCCGCGCCCTTGAGCCAGGTGACCTTGTTCTTCTTGAACAGGAATTCGACGCCTGAAGTCAGCTCCTTGACGGCCTTGTCCTTTTCGCCGCGGAGCTTTGCGAGGTCGATCTTCACCTCGCCGTAGCCGATACCGAACTTGGCATGTTCGCCGTGGGCGGCCTCGGCGTAGAGCTCTGAGCCGTGGAGCAGCGCCTTCGACGGGATGCAGCCGACGTTGAGGCAGGTGCCGCCGAGCGTGGTACGCTTTTCCACGCAGGCGACCTTAAGGCCGAGCTGGGCGGCGCGGATGGCGGCGACATAGCCGCCCGGGCCGGAGCCGATGATGATGACGTCGAAATCGGCCATTTGGGCTGTCCTGCGGTTGGGTGCTTGGTCGGCATGAGGCCCCGGATCAAGTCCGGGGCGACGCGCTGTTTCAGAGGTCGATGAGGAGGCGGACCGGGTCTTCGAGGGCCTCCTTGACGCGGACGAGGAAGGTGACGGCTTCGCGGCCGTCGATCAGGCGGTGGTCGTAGCTGAGGGCGAGATACATCATCGGGCGGATGACGATCTGGCCGTTCACGACGACCGGGCGGTCCTCGATCCGGTGCATCCCCAGCACGCCCGATTGCGGCGGGTTGAGGATGGGGGTGGACATCAGGCTGCCGAAGACGCCGCCGTTGGAGATGGTGAAGGTGCCGCCCTGCAGCTCCTCGATCTTCAGCTGGCCGTCTCGGGCGCGCTTGCCGAAATCGGCGATTTCGCGCTCGATGTCGGCGAAGCCCTTGGCTTGCGCGTCCTTCAGGATGGGGACGATGAGGCCGCCAGGGCCGGAGACCGCGACGCCCACGTCCATATAATCGTGGAAGACGATCTCGTCGCCGTCGATGCGGGCGTTGACGCTGGGCACGTCCTTGGCGGCCAGTGCGCAGGCCTTCACGAAGAAGGACATGAAGCCGAGGCGGACGCCGTGCTTCTTTTCGAAACTGTCCTTGTAGCGGTTCCGCGCCTCCATCACGGCGCTCATGTCCACATCGTTGAAGGTGGTGAGCATCGCGGCGGTGTTCTGGGCTTCCTTCAGGCGGCGCGCGATGGTCTGGCGCAGGCGCGTCATGCGGACGCGTTCCTCTGTGCGCGCACCCACCCCCGGCCCCCCAGTGGAAGGGAGGGGAGACGCAGGGGCTGCGGCTGCGACGGGGGTGCCTTCGGCGGCCTTGCGGCGGGCGGTGGGGCCGGTGGTTGGGGTTTCCGGGGCCGAAGGGGCAGCCGGCGCTGTCGGCGCGCTGGGTGCAGCGGCAGGCGCCGGGGCGGCGGCCGGCACTGGAGCAGCAGTGGGGGCTGCGGCTGGAGCCGCTGCTGCCGTGGCGCCGGCGGCGAGGCGGGCAACCACGGCGCCGACCTGGACGGTGTCGCCTTCCTTGAAGAGCTGTTCCGTCAGCACGCCGTCGGCGGGTGCGTTCACCTCGACGGCGACCTTGTCGGTTTCGAGGCTGACGATGGGCTCGTCAGCCTTTACCGCGTCGCCCGGCTTCTTCAGCCACTGGCCGATCGAGGCCTCGGTCACGCTCTCTCCGAGCGTCGGAATGACAACGTCCATTTGTGTCCCCTCAGGCGGCTTTGGTGGCCGACGATTTCAGACTGGAGCGGATCGCGGCGCGCACCGCCTTCTTGTCCTCGCC
Organism: Sandaracinobacter sp.; assembly: GCA_046316515.1. Taxonomy (GTDB): domain Bacteria; phylum Pseudomonadota; class Alphaproteobacteria; order Sphingomonadales; family Sphingomonadaceae; genus Sandaracinobacteroides. The sequence goes on from JBKDAC010000024.1 coordinate 16,055, forward strand.
CAATGCTTCATGGATGAGCTTGGCCTGCTCGGCGGCGTGCCGGCGGGCAAGGCCCGTCGCGGTGGCGGCAGCAGCGGCGCGGCCCGCATAGACTGCGCGGCGGCCCAGCGCCTCCTCGATCAACGGATCGACGAAGAACCATGCGCCGGCGTTCCTGGGCTCTTCCTGGCACCAGACGACGGTTTCGAGGTTCGGGAAGCGCTTGGCATAGTCGGAGACCACGTCGCCCGGGAACGGGTAGAGCTGCTCCACGCGCAGGATGTAGATATCGTCGCGTCCTTGCGCGTCGCGCTCGTCGGCGAGATCGTAATAGACCTTGCCCGAGCAGAGGATCAGGCGCTTCACCTTGTCAGCCGGCGGGGTTGCGAGGTCGTCGAGGCAGCGGTGGAAGCTGGAGCCTGCGTCCATGTCGGCGAGCGTGCTGACGGCGCGCTTGTGCCGCAGCAGGGACTTGGGCGTCATGATGATGAGCGGCTTGCGGAACTCGCGCAGCATCTGGCGGCGGAGGATGTGGAAATAGTTCGAAGGCGTGGTGCAGTTGGCGACCTGGATATTGTCCTCGGCGCAGAGCTGCAGGAAACGCTCGAGCCGGGCGGAGCTGTGCTCGGGCCCCTGCCCTTCATATCCGTGCGGAAGAAGCATCACCAAGCCATTGGCGCGCAACCATTTTGCCTCGCCCGCAGCGATGAACTGGTCGATCATTACCTGGGCGCCGTTTGCGAAGTCGCCGAACTGGGCTTCCCACATCACCAGCGTCCGCGGGTCGGCCAGCGCGAAGCCATATTCGAAGCCGAGCACGCCGAATTCGGAGAGCGGGCTGTCGAACACTTCGAAGAAGGCGGCGGAATTGGAGGCGGGGGAATTGGAGGCGGGGGACTTGGGGGCGGGGGATAGGGACGAGATGGGGGCGTATTTCTGCCCCGTCTGCTGGTCCACCCAGACGGCGTGGCGCTGGGAGAAGGTGCCGCGACCGCTGTCCTGGCCGGACAGGCGGACGCCATAGCCTTCGGGCTGCTCGGTGACGAGGGTGGCGAAGGCGAGGCTTTCGGCCGTTGCCCAGTCGATGCCCTCGCCTGTCTGGATGGCGGCTTCGCGGGCCTTTACCACACGTTCGAGCGTGCGGTGCATGGTGAAGCCCTGCGGCACGGCGTGAAGCCTGGTCGCGAGGTCCTTCAGGCGGGCGGCGGGCACGCCGGTTTCTGCGGCGCGGCGCGCGGTGACCGGGTCTGCCGGCTGGTGCAGGCCCTGCCAGCGGCCGCCGAACCATTCGGCCTTTGTGGGGGCGAACTGGGGCGCGGCCTCGAAATCGGCTTCGAGCCGGTCGATGAAGGCCTTTTCCATGGCAGCGACCTCGTCGCTGGTCACCAGGCCTTCGGAAACCAGGCGGTCGGCATAGAGGCTGGCGACCGAGCGATGATCGCGTATCTTCGCGTACATCAGCGGCTGGGTGAAGGCCGGCTCGTCGCTCTCGTTATGGCCGAAGCGGCGGTAGCACCACATATCGATCACGACGTCGCGGTTGAAGGCCTGGCGGAATTCGGTTGCGACCTTGGTGGCGAAGGTGACGGCTTCGGGGTCGTCGCCGTTCACGTGGAAGATCGGCGCCTGGACGATCTTGGCAACGTCGGACGGATAGGGGCTGGAGCGGGCAAAGGCCGGGCTGGTGGTGAAGCCGACCTGGTTGTTGACCACGAAGTGGATGGTGCCACCGGTGGAATAGCCGGGGACGCCCGAGAAGCCGAAACATTCCGCGACAATGCCCTGCCCTGCAAAGGCCGCGTCGCCGTGGAGGAGGACGGGGAGCACCTCGTCCTGCAGCTCGTCGTCGCGCGAGAGGGTGCGATCGATGCCGCGCAGGCGCTGGGTGGCGCGGACCTTGCCCAGGACGACCGGGTTCACGGCCTCGAGGTGGGAGGGGTTGGGTGTGAGCGAAAGGTGGACCTTGTTGCCGTCGAACTCGCGGTCGGTGCTGGCGCCGAGGTGGTATTTCACGTCGCCTGAGCCGCCGACATCATCCGGGTTGGAGGAGCCGCCGGAGAATTCGTGGAAGATCGCCTTGTAGGGCTTTTGCATCACGTTCGCGAGCACGTTGAGGCGGCCGCGGTGCGGCATGCCGATCACGATTTCGCGCACACCCTGCGCGCCGCCGACCTTGATGATGGACTCGAGCGCGGGGATGGCGCCCTCGGCACCCTCCAGGCCGAAGCGCTTGGTGCCGACATATTTGCGGGCGAGGAAGCGTTCGAACTGCTCGGCCTCGATCAGCTTGTTGAGGATCGCCTTCTTGCCTTGCGGAGAGAAGTGGATCTCCTTGGTTGCCCCTTCGATCTTTTCCTGGAGGAAACGGCGCTCTTCCACATCGTTGATGTGCATATATTCGAGGCCGACATGGCCGCAGTAGTTGCGGCGCAGGATCTGCACGAGTTCGGCGACCGTGACGGTTTCGATGCCGGCAAAGATGCCGCCGATGTAGACGGTGCGCGCCGGATCGGTGAGGCCGTGATATTCGGGCGTGAGATCTTCCGGCAGCTTGCGCGCCTCGAGCCCGAGGGGATCGAGCACGGCGGCGAGGTGGCCACGCACGCGGTAGGTGCGGATGAGCATGGTGGCGCGGACGGTGTCTTCGGCTGCCTTTCGCACATCTTCCGACGAGGCGGCCGGCGCGGGCTTGCCGGCAGCTTTCGCGAGCGCAGCGGCGGCCTTTCCGGGCAGGCCGGCGTCGAGCGCAAGCGTCAGCTCGTCATCGGGGATGAGGGGCCAGTTCGGCCGCGCCCAGCTTGGGCGTGGCAGGGTGTCGGGGAATCCCTGCTCGTCTTGCATAAATC